>JABLXJ010000007.1 GCA_013178125.1 Bacillota bacterium
CGTGACGAAAAGCTGGAGTATTGGGTATACGATCACCCCGAATATGAGGAGGGCGCTCGGCAGAAGCCAGATATAGGCCGTCCTGTGCTCATAGACCTCGGCAAATTGCCGTCTCACGGAACCTAACACAGATATTACCCCTTTATCGCTTAAGTCCGATTTTATCGCTTAAGTCCTACAAATTGTGACCGTTATGGCCGCGTTATGGCCGGCTGACTTGGTAGCACCGTCCCGCGCCGCCTGTCCCGGCAAGGTGCCTTTGCTTTGGTTTGATAAGGTGGCAAGGCGGGCCGGAAGTTAAGTTAGGGACCGTCCCCTCCGGCCTGCCGTAGTTTTATATGACTATTTTATTCATGGCTATTCAATCATTTAATGCTCTTATTTAATGCTCTTGATCGCCTCGTCAAGCGCAGTTTTCAGGGGCTTCTGCCCGAGGATGGCCGCCTGCGCAGCATGTATCGCCGCCATATAAGCGTTTGGCCACTGCGGGTCGATCGACGGGAAGAACCTCGCCGTCGGCAGCATGTCTATGAACTGCGCGAGCGTGGGATCCGCCTTCGAAAGCCGCGCCGCGACCTCCTTGGTGCCCGGCAACATGCCTTCGGCGTGGCAGAACTTGTAGTAGTTATCCGGCTCGTATATGAAGGTCAGGAATTTCGCCACTGCTTCAGGATGCTTCGTCTGCTTGAATGCCATTATGTAATCCGCAACGCCCAGGTTGACAGGTGGGTTGCCGGCCTTTACGGGTATCGGCGCGATGCCGTAGTTCAGGTTCGGAGCTGGTCCTTGAGGAGCGTCGGGAAGAACGAGGCCGTGATCATCATGGAAAGCCGCCCAGCTGCGAAGACCTTCTGGAGGTCATCTCTACTGGTCACCGTGGGCTCGGGGTTCGTTATCTTATACTTGCGCACGAGGTCGACCATGAACTGGAGCGCCTCGACGGCCTTGGGACTGTTGTAGGCCCAGTTGCCCTTCGCGTCCTTCCAGTCCGCGCCGCCGCCCCAGAGGAAATACGCCAGGAATGCCTGGCCCTCGAACTCCGACATATCGAGGCCAAATGGGGACACGTTGGGGAGCTTCGCAAGCTTCTGGCCCGCGGCCACGAGCTCATCCCACGTGGCGGGAGGCTTGGCGACGCCAGCCTTCTTGAAGTGATCCTTGTTGTAGAAGAGGGCGCGGATGCTTGCCACCAGGGGCAGCACATACTGTTTACCATCCATCTTGCCCGAGTCATAGAATGATTTGATAAACCCGTCCTTCATCTTCGCAGGCAGCAGGTTATCAAGCGGCAGGAGCAAATCGTCAGCGGCGTAATGCGACCAGAAATCGATATTCAGGAGATCCGGCGCCTGGCGGGTCGCCACCAGCGTGTTCACCTTCTGGTAGATGCTATCCCAGTTGACGACCTCGAGCTCAACCTTGATATCCGGGTTCTGCTTTTCGAATTCCTTTATCACGCCCTGCCAGTAGGGCTCCGTAGCCTCGCTGTAAAGGGCAGCTACAAACTTGATGGTTGCCTTGGGCGCGGCAAAGCCAACACCCTGGAAAACCACCAGGCCGAAGAACATTGTCAGGGCAAGCGCCATGCCAATCAGCTGGTAGATTCGTAGCGTTGTTTTCATCTCTGGTCTCCCTCCCGGATAATTTTAGGACTCGAAATCAATTCTCCGAGCTGACCCTAAGTCAACTCTAGACTCAAGGCAACAACTCCAGACTCTGGGATCCACGATTGTGCTATTCAACGCCCGTCTCTCTCTACGCATCTCCTTATTCCTCTGGATTTCCTCATGCCACCTCCCCTCATGCGCATACGGCTTCTACGGTTCTACGGGTTCCAGGGGCATCGAATCGACCATATATGCCGGATTATATACCTGCCAATCCAGGCAAGTAAAGGAATATGTCATCAAATCTTACATTTATTACATTTACATATAATCATAAATATGGCTGTTTTATAGCTATTACGTATATGCCTGTTTATACCTACCCTATCTACGGTTATCACGCCTATTTACGCCATCGCGCCTGTGGTCGCATGCCTGGCACGTCCCGACGGGGCAAAGCAGGTAGAACGGGTCTCTCCCTAGAATTTCCACCCCAATCCTTATAACTTCTCTCGCCTTTAACAGGTAGGCCCTGGCCTCGCCGATACGGCCCTCAATCATGACTCCCGCCCTTACAAGGTGAGGCGTCAACCTGTCGAAGCTCTCGCTGCAGCCCGGCACCTCAAACAGTGGCACCTCATGCTCCCGGCCGTCCGCTCCGATGACGCGGGCGGCTTCCCTCCATCCCAGGTGTTGCCAGCAGAAAATATCTATATAAGGGACGCGCGCGATCGACTCAATGACGTGAATCAAGGAGTTCCTCGTGTTGCCGCAGCCGATGAGGGCCACATAGCCCCCGGCCTCCGCGAGCCTGTGAAAGGGAGAGCCGGCACCTAGGGCGGCAACGGTCTCATGACCCCTCACCAGCTCCTCCGCATCGCGCCCGATGGCCGCCACCGAGTGCGTCGGGTGGAGGCTCCTGACCGCCCCGCGCTTCTTTCTGAATACTTCGGTAATCAAGCCTGTAAAAGAGGGGGCGGTAACCGGGTCGAACGCCACAGCCCGGGCATTGCCTACAAATGAATAGCTGAAGGTCGGCACCATCACCGTGCCCGACGGCCGGGCAGGGCCTTCGCTCCCTCCAGCCGCGCCGACTACGTTCAGGAAGGCGTCTATGACAGCATCAGGGCCACCTTCTACGTGACCTATGCTTCTCAGGGAACTATGGAATACGACTTTATCCCCTATCCCAAGCCCCATGGCGCGCAGAGATTCCTGAATCTGGTCCCTATCGATTCCGCCCATTTACCCCCTCATCCTATCATCATAAACAATCTCCCCGCCCACGATCGTCATCACGCAGTTGAAATCCTTGTCCAGAATGGCAAAATCCGCTCGCTTGCCAGGCTCGATGAAGCCGCTATCCGCTTCCCCTAGCACCCGGGCCGGATTCCCGCTCACGAGCTGCGCTGCCTCCCAGTCCCGGAGCCCCATCCACTGCATAAAATTCTTCATGGCGAGGGGCAGGGTAAGCCCGCTCCCGACCAGCGCCCCCGTATCCTTGAGCCTGATCCCGTCACCCTTCCTGGTTTTGATCACCCTGCCGTCGGGCATCTCATAGATGCCGTCATCGAGGCCCGCGCCAGGGAGGGCATCGGTGATGAGCACCATGCCCGAAAGGCCCTTTGATCTCAGGGCCAGCTCAAGCATGAGCGGGTCCACATGAATGCCGTCGGCTATGGCCTCAACCGTCACGCCCGGGTTGACCAGCGCCGCCTCATCGATACCGGGGCGCCTCACCCCGGGCTCCTTACGCAGGTTATCGTAGGGACAATTATTAAAAATGTGACAGCAATGGCTAGCGCCAGCCCCCACCGCGGCCGCAACGACCTCCGGCCCCGCCAGGG
This sequence comes from Bacillota bacterium, assembly GCA_013178125.1. Classification (NCBI taxonomy): domain Bacteria; kingdom Bacillati; phylum Bacillota; species Bacillota bacterium. The sequence continues at coordinate 3,455 of JABLXJ010000007.1, forward strand.
AGTGACCCATCGAAACTACGATGCCCCGGGACCGCAAATAGCGGATCAGGTCTATAGCGCCCGGGAGTTCCGGGGACAAGGTCATCAGGCGGATGGCCCCGCCTGCCGCGTCCACATATTCCTCGCACTCCTCCAGGTCGGGCTCCCTCACCCGCTCCTCCATCATCCCGCCCCTGGAGAGCTTGTTGATGAACGGCCCCTCCATATGTGCTCCGAGGACCCGGGCCCCTCGGGCCCCTTTCGTTGTTTCCCTTATCGCCCCTGCCTCTCTTGCCGCTCCTACCTCTTCCAGCTCTCTTTGCTCTTCTAGCTCTCTCAAATCTTTTACCTCGCCAAGCCACTCGAGGTATTCCTCTTTGGTCGCCGAGGCCAGCGTCGGTAGAAAACCCGTCACCCCAAACCTGGCGAGAAACCGGGCGAGCTCTGCAATCTGCCCGTGCGCAGCCTGCCAGTAACCCGCGCCGTGGATATGAATGTCGATGAAACCAGGGAAGATGGTATAACCCGATCGCGAAAGGTCGATGCATTCATCGACAGGGCTTACCGCCGGGGCCGGACACCCCGACTCGGGCGGCCAGTGATCGAACTCATTGGACTGGCCGACCCTCTGGATAAAGCCCCCCTTAAATATTATGTAGCCATCTTCCAGCACCCGATCGGGACAAATGATACGGCCCCTCAGGAGGTATTCCTTCACGCCGATACCCCCCTCCCCCTGATGCCTCGCCTTATACCATGCCTACTACATGCTATGCCATACCTCTACACCATGCCTTAGCCTCATCCCTTGACCGCGCCAGCCGTCAGGCCCTTTATGAACTGCTTCGACATAAAGAGATACATAATCAGGGTCGGCAGGGTTGCAAGCGTCAACCCGGCGAAGAGATAATTCCAGTCGGTCTGGTACTGGCCAAAGAAATTCGTCATGCCGAGCGGGACGGTCTTCAGGTGATCAGAGCTTATAAATACCAGCGGTATGAAGAAATCGTTCCAGGTCTGAACGAAATTGAAGATCGCCACCGTGGCGAGGGCGGGCCTCACCAGGGGCAACATGATCTGGTAGTAGATGCGATATTCGTTACACCCATCGATTCGCGCCGCGAACTCCAATTCCTTCGGCAGAGCCTTGAAAAATCCCGTGAGAATGAAGACGGCGAACGGAATAGCGCTGGCCGTATACGTGAGAATCAAGGACGCATATGTATCGAGCAGGTTGAGGTTTTTCATCAGGATAAACAGGGGAATTATGCCGAGCCTTATGGGCAGCATAAGTCCGCTCAGGAAGAAGAGGTAGAGAAAGGTATTACCCGTGAACCTGTAACGCGCCAGAGCAAAGGCCGCGGCGGAAGAAACGGCGAGGACGAGGAACACCGAGACCGCTGTAACCAGCACGCTGTTTTTGAGGTAGGCATTGAAGCTTGCGATGCTCCACACATAGCCATAATTGTCCCATACAAATGAGGATGGCAGGCTAAATGGGTTGGCGAATATCTCCTGCCCCGTTTTGACAGAATTGGAAACCATAATGAAGAGCGGGTAGACTATGGTCAACCCGTATGCGATCAATAAAGCATATAGCGCTATCCTTCCCACTGATCCAACTCTAGACCGATCTACCACTGTGTGCTTCAACTCCCGAAGATTCAACTCAAGGATTCATCACTAATATTGGACCTCATGTTTCTTGGTAATCTGCAGCCATGCATAAGAAACTATGAGGACCATGAGGAACATCACAACAGCCACGGCCGAGCCGAAGCCCAGGTTGCCTGGCGTCCCCCACACTGTGCCGAAAGCGGTCCGATAGAAAAACGTCCCCAGGACGTCCGTGGAGAAGAATGGGCTGCCCAGTATCCCCTCCATGGTGTAGACGATATCAAAGGCATTCATGGTGCCGATGAAGGTCATGATCGTCACCATGGTTATCGAGGGCAGTATCAGCGGCACTGTAATGTGGCGGGCAATGTGCCACTCCGAAGCGCCGTCGATCCTGGCAGCCTCATAGAATTCATCAGGGATGCCCTGAATCGAGGCGAGGAATACAAGCAGCGGGAAGCCGAGCCACTGCCAGGCATTTACGAGTATGATGGTCAACAGGGCCGTGTGAGGGTCGCCGAGCCAGGGCCGTGTAAGGCTGCCCAGGCCAACCACCCTCAATATCTGATTGACCGTCCCCCACATTGGATTTAACATGAGCGTCCAGAGGTAACCGACCACGACAAGAGATAGGGTCACAGGCAGGAAGTAAACGGCCTGAAAGATTGCTGACCCCCTGATGCGCCGGCTCAAGATTATAGCAAGCACCAAACCCACCAGGTTCTGGACGATCATGGTAACTACAAAGAATATGAGGTTATGCTTGAGAGCATTAAAAAACTGCTGGTTGAAAGGCTCTTTCGTAAATAGCTTGACAAAGTTGCCGAGGCCAACATATACCATGGGCCCGAGCCCTTTCCAGTCATAAAGGCTCAACCTGAATGATACCAGAAAAGGATAAACCACAAAGACGGTATAGATTATGAGAGCGGGAATTATGAAAACCGCTATATGCGTCTGAATAGGCCTCTGTCGTTTTGCTTTAGAGTTCATGACCTTGAATCCATCCCCGGTAAGGTATAGTAACGGCATAATTCTATGCCTTATATATCCCTTATAAATCCTTGGTATTTTCCTTATGCCCTCTGCTCTGTTGCCGCCCCACTGCCCGTACCTGGCCCCAGCTCCGACTCCAGCTGCATCTCCGGCTCCATATCCGGCTCCATCTCTATCTCCAGCTCCAGCTGCAATTCCAGATAGCAGGGGATAGCAGGAGCGAGGTTGGATAGACCGTGCGCCGGGGCGCGGCCGCCCCGCGCCCGGCCTACCCATGAGAGAGGGACAAGAAGGTTATGGGATATTCCCGGTTCTTGCCTATTTACCTATTTGCCTGCTCGCCTCGAAGGATTACCTTAGTAGCCTTCTTAATGCTTGAAGGGCTTATACCACTTGGCGATGCCATTCTGTATATCCTCGGCAACCTGCTTCGGCATCCTCTTGCCGGCGAACATCGCCTGGAGCCCGTTCGCGAACAGGACATCACCTGCAGGCTCCTCCCGGTTGAATACAGGGTAGGAGTAAAGGAATGGGACGACACCCTTTGCATCATCGAGGCGCTTGCTGGCCTTGGCGAATATCGGGTGAGTGTACTTCACGCCAAGGATCGGGGTCATGGTCTTGAGCTCGTTCGAGTACATCTGCCCAAACTCCTTGGATGCGAGGAAGTCCATGAATTTAATGACCTCCGCCGGGTGTTTGGTCTTCGCGTTCACGACCGTGCAGTTCGCAGGGGTAGCAAGCCAGTAGGGCCCGTCCTTTGTCTCAGGGAAGCCTATGGCCATGTCAAAATCTAGCCTGGGGTTCATCCTCTCAAAGAACCCGATCTCCCATGAGCCCCCGATGAACATCGCTGCGCGCTCCTGGGTGAACAGCATCTGCATATCCGTATAGCTTATCCCTTCATACCCTGCGGGGAAGAACTGCTTCAGGTCGAGCAGATTCTCGAGAGCCTTGACAAACCTCGGATCGAGGAAGTTTGTCTTCCCCTTGACCGCTGCATCATACCACTCGCGCCCGTGCAGGAACGTCGGGCCGAAGGCCCCCTCAAACATGCACTCCTGGAGCGTCCAGGAATCCTTCGTGCCCTGCGCAAACGGGACCGCGCCTGCGCCCTTGATGGCCTGGGCCGCTTTTATAAGCTCCGGCCAGCTCTGGGGCTCTGCGAGGCCGAACTTCTTGAACGCATTCTTGTTATAGTAGACGCCATACACGTAGGACCCATGGGGGATGCCGTAGACCTTGTCATCGCTCCCCCTGACGCCCTCCAGGTCGCCGGGTCTGAAGTTGGTCTTGATGTCGGGGACCTTTCCATCCAGCGGCATCAGGTAGCCGTTATCCGCATACTCCTGGAGCATGGTGAACTCGCTGGACCAGAAGAGATCCGGGCCCGACCCTCCAAGGATCGCCGTCTTCAGGATATTCCGGTATTCCGTGTTCTTGTAAGCCGTAAACTTCACCGTGATCCCCGGGTTCTCCGCCTCAAAGGCCTTGATGAACTTCTGATAGGCTGGGACATCCTCCGTCCTCAAGCTCCAGAAGTTGAGCTGGACCTTGCCTGCGCCGTAAGCTACCGCCGTTTGCAGCACAAGGAGAAGGCCAAGCAGCAAGACACCTACATAGAGGCTCCTCTTTCCTAGCATGAAATCCTTCCTCCCTTTCCTGATGTGATCTATCAGGTTATACCCCTGATGCCCATCACGGCATGCCTATTTCGTAACACGACCTCATGCCACCCGCGGCGCGCGAGGGAACGGGATCGTGTTACCTGCTTGTAATGTTTGTTTATTAGGATAACTTTCTTAGTTTACATATCCTAATATTCGCCGTTACCGCTGGAAGTCCTCCTTCTTCGCTAAAATTAAGAGTCATATGTCCACTCTTCCTCAAACTGCAAATTACTTCATACCAGTCTTATGTTTGGAAGGCACCCGTTTGGAATACACCCGGACCTCACCCCCGCCGGACCAGATTCTCTAACGCCCAGCCAGGTCCCCCAGGAGCTCGACAGCCGCTTCCGTGATCAGCCTCCCCGCCTCCTCTGCGAGCTGGCTCGTCCGCGCGGTCCTGGGCTCATACCCGCCCTCGCTGAACGCCTTCTCGGTCGGGATATAGCCCTCATACCCGTTAGCGTAGCCAACGACGAAGGTGGGCTTTAACGGGCTTCTCGCCTTGATCTCCAGGCCAAACTCGACGAAAAGCTCGCCCGGCACTGCGACAAACGCCGCATCGCCCACCCTGAATGCCTGGAGCTCGAGGTGGGCGCAGGGATCCTTCTCCCTCAGGGCCGCGAGCTCGAGGATCTCGAGGGCGTATATCTCATCCGGCACGCCGTCCACGAGGGCGAGGAGCTTCGATAGCTCCTGGAACGTCTTACCCCCGGCGACCTTCCTCGCGGCCTCAACCTCCGCGCTGGACAACCTACGCCGTGGGACATCTATAACCTTCGAGGTGCAGGCTAGAGGGGTATGCATGGCCGGCCCGGCCGCCCCGGCCGCAGGTGCTATACTTCCGGTTTGGCCCGATGGAACAGGCCGGGAGGCCTTCCGCGTCCTGGCCAGGGCCTTTATAACCTCCGCCCCGACGATCGTCCCTACCCTTTCAGCCTCCCCAAATCCGCGCCCCTGCTCGGGGTCGTTCACATTGATATGATTAACGTTGCCATCTGCGCCGTTGGTGTACATGGCGACGGCCCCGGTCACCGCCTCAATCAACCTCATGGAGTATCCCGGGTAATCGGCGGATATATCAAAGTTGTCTCCCGCAAGGATGGCCGGGTGAAGGGCATAGTTGAAGAACACGCACAGGGGCTCCCCGCCCGCCCCCCGGACCTCCATTATCGCTATCTCGGGGTCCACCGGGCCTGCAGGCCCCGCGATCCCACGCCGCAGGGATTCATCGCAATCGATGAACTCCCAGTTCATCCTGAGGGTGCCATCCTTCATGCGTATCCTGCGGTTGAATGCCACGCTGGCCTCCTCGCCCACCGCGAACCGGACCTGCGCCTCCCTGAGGCGATTCCGTGCCATCTTCGCGGCGCCCGCGAATTTCCTCTTCAGGACCTCGGTATAGCCCTGATCGACCTCGATCCCGAACAACCCGAGCATGGCGGGCCCCGAGTGGGTGTGAGACGCCGTCACCATGACATTCCCTCTCGGGATCCCCGTCTCTGCCTCGACCATGGCCCTGACCCCATCACAGAAATCCTGCGGGACCCCTACGAGATCCGAGGCGATGATGCCGAGCTCAGTGCCATCGTCAGCCTGAAGCACAAGCGCCCGAACGTAAAGGTCATCGTGGATCCCCTGTGAACCCTTATCCCTTACATTGCCCTCGAGGGCGATGCCGACATATGGTGTTATGACAGCCTTTGCTACCCCGGCTTTCACTTCAATTCCACCTCCTGATCCTGGCATGCTGCCAGGCAACCCGGCAAAACCGCGTCAGTATAGACCGGCCACGACTAAATGTGAGACCGAAGACTGCCGCCACTTTCCCGGGGGGTTGCCGGCGCTTGCGCGACGGGGCCTTTGAAATTTGGCAGGGCCCTCGCGGCAAATTTCAACGGAGACACGCCGCAAGCGCGCCGTCCCCGGAGCGCAGCACCGGCAACCCCCTAGAACATGCTGGCAACCTGGCACAAATTAAGGAACCTGCGCTTAGGACATATGAATCTCAACGTTATCCGCAACACCGCCCAGTATGGTGTAAGTCCCTGGAGCCGTCTGGAGGAGCGACCCGGGGACAAGTGTATTCACAGGACCATGGGCGGCAAGCCTCGCGATGAACCTCTGCCAGCTTACCCCCCCACCTATATAACCGTCAAGCCAGAAGCTCCTGTACTTCGCTCCCATGATCTGGGCCGGCCCGATAGTGTTGGCCTTGGGTGGCACCCACGACCAGTCTCCGCTGAATGAGTGAAGCGCATTCTGCATGATCGTCATAGGATGCAGCTCGACGCAGCGCGGGCCCGCCTTCTTGTAAGACTCGAGATCATCTCCAAACTCAAACCCAAGGTGGGCCTCCCAGAATGCTATATGGCCGCACCAGCCGATCCCGCCATAACATACGTCAGCCCCGCCCATGTCCTCGATCATCTTCCCGTAGGAATTGATCACATCCCTCGTCGGGAAGTGAATCTGCGACATCGGAGGCCTCAGGTCCTCGTCGATCTGCAGGAAGAATTGCTCCATCATTGCCTTCTGGAATGAACCGGGCCAGTCGGCAGGCGCTGTATTCCCATCCTGGTCCGCATATTCGTCCATGTTGAATGTATGGACGTGCTTGCATGATATCCTGAATTTATTTATGAGCTTCGCAGCGATCGCATACTGGGGCATCGGCCCGACAGGGAAGATACCAACAAAACGCCTCCCCGCGTCGGCCGCCTCCTTTATCCGGCCGACTATATCCAGGGCAAATTCCGTGTAGAATTCATTGGGATCCTCAATCACCCTGATCTTGAACTCAGGGTTCGGGTGCTTCGTTATATCCTCCTTCTTTATCGCCCTTGCCCTCTCACAAGCCTCCCTGTCCTGAAATGGAAGAAACTTCGCAAGCTCATACGTGAAACCCATGTCGATTCTCCTTCCTTTCCCTTAATTAGGTTTATTTATAAACCGGCGGCCTCAAACCCCATCCCAGGCCCGCAGCCGCCGTTACAACCCTCGATTGTTAACCCCTTAGCCCCTTAGCCGCATTCTCAGTTGCTAGCCTTTGACCGCGCCCGATGTAAGCCCGCTCACGATATACTTCTGGAATAAAAGGGCAATCAGGACGGGAGGTATAGCGGCCAGGACCCCGCCCGTTGCCATCATCCCGTAATCGATCGAGTGCCTCCCGCTGAACTCGGCGATCGCGACAGGTATCGTCTTCGCCGCTGGGGATGATGTGAAAATCAAGGCCATGAAAAACTCCTCCCAGGACATGAGGAAGCAGAATAGGCTGGTCGCCACAAGGCCCGGCACCGAGAGCGGCAGCACGACCCTGAAAAGAGCCGATACCCGCGTACACCCGTCGATCATGGCCGCCTCCTCCAGGTCCTTTGGGATCGTGAGGAAATAGCCCCTCATGATCCAGATTACAAACGGTGTAAGGAATGCCGAATAGAGCAGCACAAGCACTATATGGGTATCCAGCAGGCCGAGCCTGCCCATAATCTCATAGAGTGGGATAACTACGGCGATCGGGGGAAGCATGTATATAAACAGGATCATGAAGAGAAGCTGGGTCTTCCCCCTGATCGGCAGTCGCGCAAAGGCATAAGACGACAGGGTGCCAATTGAGATACACAGCGCTGTGACGAAAAGCGCCACGATGATGCTGTTGACCATGGATCGTTTGAATGTGACCTCGGCCTCCCCGCCCTCGGAGGCAGCCCTAATTATCCGGGCATACCGTTCGAAGGTCGGGTGGTGAGGGATCCAGTGCACAGGAACGGATAGGAGCTCGCTCTGGGTCGATATACTCGATATGAAAAGCCAGACCGGCGGCGCGAGGATACCGGCAGCCACCACGATAGCGGCAACATATATAAAGACTCTCGACAGCGCCTTCCGCCTGGCGCGCGATACGGCCATCGGCATGATCGAGGTTCTCCTTTCAGGGCTAAGGCCAATCCAACATCAATGTTCGATGCCCTTAGACCAGTACTCCATACCAGTATTCAATGCCCGGTCGTCGCCAGCATCCGGGCCGTCAGTATTCAATGTCAGTATTCAATATCCGAGCGCATAACCCTCGTATAGAGCAGGGCGATCAATCCTATGAAAAGCGTTATGACGTACGACAGGGCAGCGCCCTGGCCGAAGTTGAGGAACCTGAATGCCCGGATATATGTGAAATAGCTCAAGACCATCGTCCCGTTCGCCGGTCCGCCCCTCGTCATGACGAAAATCAGGTCAAACACCTTGAACGCGTCGAGGGTCCTCAACACGAGTATGATCAATATGGTTGGCTGGAGGAGAGGCAACGTAATATGCCGGAATTTTCGCCAAGCGCTCGCCCCATCAACCGTTGCCGCCTCATAAAGCTGGTGCGGTATCGTCTGCAGCGCAGCAAGAAGGAGGAGGACAACCAGGGGCGTAACCTTCCAGACCTCCGCCACGATCGCCATGTTCATGGCCATGAATGGCTCGCTCAGCCATGCACGGTAGGAGCTTATCAGGCCCAGCTGATAAAGCAGGCTGTTGAGCGCCCCGTAGCTCGAGTTGAGGATCCACTTCCACATGATACCGTTGACTGTGACGGGCAGGGCCCAGGGCACGAGGATCAGGCTCCTCAGCACACCCCTGCCGGCAAACTTCTCATTGAGAAGCAAGGATACAGCCACGCCTAGCACAACCTCCAGCGAGATGGAAACCACGGTGAAATAGACCGTCTTCCAAAAAGACGACCAGAAGGCAGCATCGCGAAGTATATCAATATAATTGCGGAGGCCAACGAAGGGCGTGCCTATAAATGGGTTCGTCAGCTCTTTCGTGAAAAAACTCAAATGTAATGAGCTGAATATCGGGTAAATGATTAATGGAAAAATCACAAGTATGCTCGGCAGGATCAGCCAGAAAGCCAGCTTCGATACTGATAGAAAAGATCTGGATCGCATCTTCTCCCCCCCTCTCACAGCTATGGGGCCAAGGCTATAGCGCTCCCACTACACTTTTCCAGGACTTACGGTGTTGCGCGCCGTCCCCGGAGCGCAACACCGTAAGTCCTGGAACGTGCTGGTAAACTAGCACAAATCAAGGAAACTTCACTTAGTAGGTAACAACATTAGCATCCGTAACAGCCCTATTTCTTGGGCTTATACTTAGCCTTGACTTCCTTCACCCTGGCTACCGCGTCGTCAAGGGCCTTCTGCGGGGTCTTAGCCCCGGTCAGGGCGTACTGGACTTCCTCCTGGACGATCTGCGACAGCTGCGGATACCATGCTACCTGCGGTCTGTTTACAATATACCTTATCTGCTGCCTCGCTGCCCGCACGAGCTCCGGCTGGGGCTTTACAACCTCCGGGTCATCATAGAGCGACTTCCAGATGGGGAGCGCCAGCGCAGAGTACTTCTTCTGAACAGGCTTGGATGCCAGGTAAGTTACGTATTTCCACGCCTCATCAGGGTGCTTGCAGGTCTTCATGATCGAAAGCCCCATGCCACCGTTGATCGACGCGCTCTTGCGACCATCCGGCATCCCGGGCAGGACCGTGATCCTGGCGTGCCCGGCCACCTTGGACTCCTTAGGGTCATTCGCAAGGTTATACATGTATGCCCAGTTGGTTCCAAAAGCGGCCTCACCCTGGGAGAAGGTGTTTCGCACCTCATCATATGCCGACTCGAGCGTGGCCGGGTGGAAGATCCCAGCCTTCAGGTTGCTGACCATAAACTCCAGCGCCTTCAGGCCAACCCCTTTATTGAAAATCGGGTTATCATCCTTATCCAGCATGTCGCCGCCAAAGGCCGACACGAACTTGAGGTATTCGATCGGGGTCGATTCGTTCTGGCTCCACGCCTCAATATATGGATACTTGACAATGCCATTGGACTTGAGCTTCTTACCGACTTCCACGACATCTGCCCAGGTGGCCGGGGCATCCTTGTAGCCTGCGCGCTTCAGCATGTCATCATTGTAATACATGTAAAGCCAGTCGTTGAGCCAGGGCATGCCGTAAAGGCGCCCCTTGTACTCCACCGCGCTCAACACCTCGGGAAAGATGTCGGCGCGCTCCTGAGGCGTGAGCCTATCGGTCACATCCAGGAGCCAGCCGGCGGAGACGAAAGCTGCCGGCCATATGCAGTCGACCAGGATTACATCGTAGGAGCCCCTGCCGCTTGCCGCGGATACCACGATCTTATCATAGAGCTCCTCATACGCGACGAAGGTCAGCCCGACCTCTATGTCTGGGTTCTTCTTTTCGAATTCAGCCGTCATGCTCCTGATATCATCTTCGCTGTACCCGGCCTGCTTCATGAAAAGGGCATTGATCCTGACCTTGGCCGCAGCGGCGCCGGCCAGGAGGCCGATACACAGGGATAATGCAAGCATGACCACCAGGACCTTGCTAAACCTCTTCACCTTCATCACCCTTACACCTCGCCATCATAATATTTCATCATAATATCTTGATGTCTCGATAATATCTCGCCACATGGCTACTTTGCGCTCCACCCAACTTACCACCCAACTACTCGACTTACCCATATTACTAGCACTCGCCCCCCTGCAGCACCCCCCTTATGCCAGCCTCCGCCCCGTGGCCGCCACCATTGCCCGCACGTTCTGAACAGGCGTATCCCTCGGCACCTCACACCCCGGGCTAAAAATATAACCCCTGGCATCTCCCACGGCGCTGATGCACTTCCTCACCGCACCAGCCACCTCTTCCTCTGTCCCGTTGAGCAGGAGAACCGGCGCCAGGTTGCCCTTTATGCAGACCCTGTCGCCTATCGCGGCCTTCGCCACGGCCAGGTCCACGTGGGAATCGAGATTTACTATATCAGCCCCCGTTCGGGGCAGGAGGTCGAGTAGACGATTGCTATCGCCGCAGATATGATATTTCACCCGCACGCCGCGTTCTTTCAATTTCTTGATGACGGCCGCGGCATAGGGAAGCGAGAATTCCAGGTAGTGGTCGCGGGAGATGAGGCTCGCCACGGCGTCCCCGACCCCGATGACATCGGCGCCTGCTTCCACCTGGGCGAGACCAAATTGCGTGGAAAGCTCAGCACAAAATTCGATCACCTTCCGGGCATGGTCGGGCTCCATCACGATCTTCATCATGAAGTCATTGACCCCGCTTAAAATGGCAGCCAGCTGGAATGGTGCCTCAACCCACCCAAAAACCGCAAGCTCTCCACCGGCGCGTTCCTTCAAGAGCCTGATCGTGTCTATCTGGTCTCTCATCCGGTTTTGGCCCCGAAGATCAGGCATGCTCAGGCGCGCAAGGTCGGCATCACATGTGATGAGAGGCGCCACAGGGGACGGCACATCATCCTCGGGGTAGAGGACCTCCGCACCCAGGGTTTCTGCCTCCCGGGCCGCGTCGCACGTGGGGTGGACGGCATCGAAACCCAAATCCCGGGCCATGGCGATCTGAGCGTCGACCATGACCTTGGGGCTACGGCAATAATCCTTGTAGGACACATGAGCATACCTGGCGGCAAAGGTCATGGCCAGGGGAAAAACAGGAATGTGGTCCACAGGTTTTCGATCGATCGCCGACATAATCCGTTCATAGCCCGTCATAGTAGTCCCTTACCTCCGTCATTCCTCTCTCCACAGCCCAATTAACAACCTAATTACTAGATAGACGTCCATGCCGCCTTCAGCGGCACCAGCAGGGAATGAAAATGGCCTTAGCTGGGGTAATGTCTATTTTCTAGGTAGATAGTTGCTAGATAGACAGCAAACCCTGCTTCGCCGTCCTGCACGCAATCGATGCCGCGCCTATGAGGCCGGTATCCGCACCCATCTTCGAGAGCAGGATCTGTGGCCGGATCGGGGATATACGCTGCAACCTCTCTTTGACGGGTTGAAGCAGCACATCACCGGCATTTGCTATGCCGCCCCCGATCACCACCGCCTGTGGGCTCAACACGACAGAAATATTGATAATTCCGGCCGCAAGGTGATCCGCAACCTCCTCGACCAACCCTCGAGCTATCTCATCCCCGGCTCGGGCAAGTTCAAATACCTCCTCAACCGTTGCGGGCGCAGTCTCTCCTCCACCGGCCCGCGTCCCCCAGAGCTCAGCCGCCCTCTTCAAGATACCATGAGCGGCCGTGAAGGTCTCGAGACACCCAAACCCCTCCGAGCTTTCACGCTTCATCCAGCTCAGATTGGTGATAGTATAACCAACCTCGCCAGCGGCGTAGGAATAACCCCTGTAGAGTTCACCGTTTATTATCACCCCACCGCCGACGCCTGTGCCAATAGCGATAAAGACGAAGTCGCTCATATCCTGGCCGGCGCCCCAATGCTTCTCGGCGAGCGCCGCCGCGTTAACATCATTTTCGACCACGACGGGTATCGCAAGCTCTTCGTAAAGCAGCCTCCTGAATGGTATGCTTACCCAGCCCATCTGGGGTGAGAGGGATACCTCACCCGTCTCAGGATGAACGACGCCAGGCACCGCGACGCCAACTGCCAGCACCTTCTCCTGTGGAATACCTGACTCGGCCATAAGGCCACGTACGGCCCTCGCGATGCCGGGCACGACCTCTGCACCGAAACCCAGTTCCTTTGTGGGGATCTTGCGTGTGTGCTGGAACCTGCCGCCAAGATCCGATATACCCATCTTGATATTCGTCCCGCCAGCATCGACCCCAACCACAAGCCCGGCCTCGGGGTTGAATTCGATCATGATGGGCTTCCTCCCGCCTGTGGATTGCCCCATGCCAACCTCTCTGACGAGCCCTTTGGAGATAAGATGGTCGATTATCGAATATATAGTCGGTTCGCTTATCTGCGTTATCCTGGATAGCTCAGCGCGCGATACCGGCCCCTGCCTCTCGATTACCTGGAGGACCAGATATCTATTGTTATCCCTTATGGTCGCGGGAGTCCCCGGCTCTAACTTGACCATGATCCATCAGCACCCAACCTTCATTACAGAACCTAAGCCTAGCACGCATAGATTTCCGCCCTTTTATTTCCACCCCTTTTAGGACCCACCACATCAGGAGGTCTTGATCAGGAGGTCTTGCGCACCAGCTCAGTTACTTACCTAACTTAGTTAAGTTTCTAAGAATCATAATTCGCTTTCGCGTTGTTTTCTCCTCCTGCAACGGTCAGGAAGTTGTCAATATTTTTGCTAGCATTTTAAGGAAATCTGGGCTGGATAACCAAGAAATGGGCGACCAAGATCAAGACCGGGGGCAGTATCCACTACCGTGTCCCCCAGCTATCCCAGTCACGCCAGGATGAGACATCGGCCATCAGGCGCTCGTAGCTATCCTTCATCTGCTTGTGCATATGTGCATTCTCAATGGCCAGGGCCCCGAGGTTTGCGAGGGCAGCGAGAAACTCGATTTCATCCTGGGAGAATTCATAAGGGACTCCCGTGTATACCCTGAGGACGCCCAGGACCTTCTCGCGGGCCATCAGAGGGACGCACAGCACCGAGCGAATCCCCTCGCGCTCGGCCTCCTGCCGGTACTGGAATTTCGGATCCAGCGTGGCATCGTGTATCGTAACCGGCTTTTTTTCGAGCACTACCTCGTAATCTAGAACGCTCTTGTGGACCTCAACGGGGCCCTTGGCGATATACTCATCTGTCAGGCCGTACGCCGCGCTTATAGTGAGCCTCTCACCGAACCGGTCGAGGAGCCTCAATGATGCCGCCTTCACTCCCATCGCCCTCGCCGCGCCCTCTACGAGTAGATTCAAAACCTCGGATAGCTCGGAGGTCAATCCAATCTGCCTCGCTATCTCCGAGAGGACCTGCATGCGGCGATAGAGCCGGGCGTTGCGGACGGCAACAGCGGCCTGGCTCGCAAAAATACCCAGGGTCTCGACCTCGCTGTCCGTGAACTGCCTTACTTCCCCAGTATAGGCACGCAAAACCCCAATAGGCCTATTCTCGAGCATGATGGGCACGCACAGTATAGAGCGTATGCCTTCCTTCTTCACATCTCCAGGATACTGGATCCTCGGGTCCTGTGTGGCATCTTCTACATATACGAGCCTGCCGGAGAGGGCCTCCCGATCGAGAATGCTCTTCTCCGGCTTGACGGGGCCCTTGGAGATATAGACCTCACTGAGGCCATAGGCTGCCGATATATGGAGCGTTTCGTGCCGCGGGTCGAGGAGCCTTATGGAGCTCGCCTTGAGCCTGAGCCTCTCCACGGCGCTTCGCACGATAATATCGAGGGCATCCTCCAGCCTCAAAGCCGAATTTATACACTGACATACCTCGCACAGAGATTCCTCCCCCAATATAATCCAATCCCCCTTCCCCGAACTAGCAGAATAGAACCTCGCGTGTTGCACCGTTTAATATGGGCATACCCCTTGACTTGAAGTTATTCGCCGTAGACCGCAAGTTTCCTCTAAGTAAGTATTCAAGAGACTGTTGATATTCCCCAGCAGTTGCCAATCTGACCATGCACGGTGGCCACTTTCCGGGATTTCACCGCACCATATTGGCATAGAATGGGAGAAATCAACGATCTCATTCAAAGCTTACCGCCACTTTTCTAGCCATCCATTGATAATCGCAATGCGTGAAAGGCCATTTTCAGTCCTAACCCTGATTTTCAGTTGTTGACTTAGCTAATAACTTAGTTTATATTGATCATGTCGGAGGTGAATCTAGATGCCTATCCGCGTGAATGTTCATGAAGCGAAGACTCAGCTTTCAATGCTTCTAGCTCGCGTGAAAAACGGTGAAGAGATCATCATTGCCAAAGCTGGCAAGCCTATTGCCCGACTGACCCCAGTGATGGAGCCACCGGCCCGGCGCGTCCCGGGGAAAGCTAAGGGGATGGTCACTCTCTCCCCCGATTTCGATGAACCGCTCCCTGAATCCATCCTAGAGGCATTTGAAAAGTGAAAGCGTTATTGGATACACATACCTTCTTGTGGTGGATCACAGATGATCCCCGCCTGTCGCTCCACGCCCGTAAAGTAATCTCAGACGGGGAGAATGAGCTATTCTTCAGCGCCGCCAGCGGTTGGGAGATAGCAATCAAAGCTCGGCTCGGTAAATTGCATCTAACAGACGAGCTAGAGTCTTTTATCCCTGCCCAGCTGTCCGCCAATGCCATTAGCATCTTACCTGTTTACCTGAGTCATACCCTGCATGTCTACAGTCTTCCATATCACCACAGGGATCCTTTTGATCGGCTTCTCGTCGCCCAGGCCCAGGTAGAAAACCTGCCCATCCTGACCGCTGACCCGCAAATCAGCCTGTATACGGTGGAAGTCATCTGGTGATACCCCATCTTTCCGGCGAATCTTCAAGTTTGCGCCCGATATTCGACCATAAGTTTAAGTCTAAAGACGATGAAGAGAGCCCCGGGGAACCGGGGCCTTTTCTTTTGTCATTTTCTATTATACGGCCATATAGCATGGGATGAGAAAACCCAAGTCAAAAAGCCTTCATGATTCATATAATAGTGTGTCGTATGAATGGCGGAAGCCTGTGCATGCCGCCCTGGACAAATGAGGAAAATTCAAACGAGGAGAATTAAAGAAAGGAGAGTGTCAGTCAATTGAATAGGTTGTCGGCAAAAACCCTGAGGCGATTCATCGCGATGAGCTTGACGGTGAGCTTGATCTTAACGCTATCGCTCGCGTTTCTTGGCGCTGGGTCCACTTTGGGGGCAGACCGGACGAGCAAGAAGCTTGCCCCACTCTCGCCGCCGGTAACGGTTAAGGTGGGAATGAAACGGGCTCCATCCGATGCCGGCCTCCTCATCGGCATCTATAAGGGGTACTATGAGGAGCTTGGGATCAAGATCGAAGAAATCCAGTTCAATTCGGGACAGGAGATGATCAACCTCCTCGCGTCAGGCCAGCTCGATGTCGGCTGCACAGTCACAGCGGCCGGCCTCTTCAACGCAATGCTCCGCGATATCCCCATCAAGATCGTCGCCGACAAGGGCACGAATATCCCGGGCATGGGATATTACCGGCTCGTCATCCGCAAAGACCTGGTCGGGGTGATAAAAGACTTCAAGGACCTCAAGGGGCGAAAGGCTGCTATAGTCGGCACGGCGTCTCTCGACGAAATCGCCCTCGACCGGTGCCTGGCCGCAGGCGGCATGTCCACGAAGGACGTAGACCTCCAGGTTATAAGGGCCTTCCCTGATATGCTGGTTGCGCTCGGCAATGGGAGCATCGATGCCGCCATGCTCATCGAGCCTTTTGTGGCCCAGGGGGTTCAAAAGGGGATCATCGACCGGTGGAAAGACCCATCGGAATATGATCCCCACGCCCAGACCGCGCTCCTGGTATATGGTCTTAGCATGATAAAGCGGCCTGAGGTAGCAAACCGCTTCATGGTAGCCTATATCAAGGCTCTGCGCGACTACAATGATGCCTTTATCAAGAATAAGGGAAGGGATGAGATAATCCAGATCCTGGCCAAAACCTCCACTGTAAGGGATCCCGAAGTATATGAGAGGATGTACCCGGCTGGCCTGAACCCTAATGGCTATGTGAGGATGAAAGGGGTAGAAATGGACATCGACTGGTATATCGCAAGGGGGCTCCTCAAGGGGAAACTCAAGGTGGAAGATGTTGTGGACAATCAGTATGTGGACTTCGCCTTGAGGGTACTGGGCAAATACTAAACGGCATAAACGGCAAGGACTAGACGGCAAAGAGGTCACCACCCTTCCGGCGTGGTGTGGAGGCGCACCTACCCGCTGGACATATATGCCGGGTGACGAGGGGGCGATAGCACATGAGCATCAATACTGAAACAGCCAAGGTCGCAAGGACCGCCAAAACCTCCGAAACGGACACAAGGCATGGGAGCTTGAGGAGCGCCGGCCTTTCACTACTCTCCTTCCTTTCGCCGCTCCTGCTTCTCGCGTTATGGGAGGCGCTCTCCAGGGCGGGGATCATCGACATACGGCTCTTCTCCGCCCCCTCCCTCATATTCAAATCACTCGTCCCGCTGCTTACATCGGGGGAGCTCCTCCTTCACACCCTCGTAAGCGTCCAGCGCATCATCATAGGCTTCCTCATCGGCGGGGGGGCCGGGGTGATCCTCGGCCTTTCAATGGGGCTCTTCCCGCCTGTGCGGGCGGCGCTTGAGCCGATGGTCGCGGCGACATTCCCCATACCGAAACTCGCCATAATGCCCCTCATACTCCTCGTCTTTGGCCTCGGCGAGACATCAAAGGTGGTCACTATAGCAGTCGGCGTCTTCTATCTCGTCCTCATCAACACCATGGCCGGCGTCCTGAATATCGAGCCGATCTATCTCGATGTCGCAAAGAGCTTCGGCGCCTCGCGTAGGGATTTTTATCTTACAGTAGCGCTCCCCGGGGCATTGCCCATGATCTTTGCCGGATTTAAGCTGGGTATGGGGACGGCCCTCCTGCTCATAGTGGCGGCAGAGCTATCTGCGGCGCGCGCCGGGGTCGGCTACATGATATGGCGGGCATACGACATGTTTGATATAGAGCGGATGTTCGTGGGGCTGCTCGATATGTCGGCGCTTGGATATATATTCTCCAACGCCCTGGATTGGCTTGAAAGGTTTGCCATCCCCTGGAAGGATTATAAATAGGGGCCGAGGAGGGTTTCATAAGCCATGGCGATTCAAAATCCGACAATCTGGAACCCACCAGAGACAACCCAAAACACGGCGGATCCAAGCCAGGACCCAACACATGAAAGCCGGTATCCGTTTGATCGGGGCGGAGGTCCTGGTATGCGACCTGTCAAGATATTCATGGAGGATGTTGGCAAGGTATTCCACTTGAAAACGGGGCTGGTAACCGCAATACAACACCTCACACTTGCCGTCTATGAAGGCGAATTCCTGTGTATCGTGGGGCCGAGCGGCTGCGGCAAGACAACATTGCTAAGGATCCTCGCAGGCCTCGAAACACAAACATCTGGCTCCGTGACTGTGAACTTTGGGGATGACACACGGCCCCTCTCGTCCGTCGTCTTCCAGGAACAGTCGATCTTCCCGTGGCTCACGGTGCGGGAAAACGTCGCATATGGCTTGAGGATGCGGCGTGTCAACAAGAAGCTGAGGAATTCAATTGCTGACTACTATATCAGGAAGATCGGCCTGGCGGCCTTTGCCGACTCCTACCCGCACCAACTCTCGGGCGGGATGAAGCAGCGGGTGAGCGTGGCGCGTGCTTTTGCCAACGACCCCCAGATTCTGTTGATGGATGAGCCATTTGGTGCGCTCGATGAGCAGAACAGGGTCCTCTTGCAGCAGGAGCTCCTCAAGATATGGGAGGGGAGCCAGAAGACCGCCATATTCATCACGCACAGTATAGACGAGGCCCTGACCCTCGGCGACAGGGTGCTCGTAATGACCGCCCATCCCGGGACGATCAAGGCTATAGTGGACATCGACCTCCCGCGGCCGCGGCGGGTTACGGAGATAAGGCGGAACCCTCTCTTCCTTGAATTGTTTACGAAGATATGGGAGTATCTAGAGGAGGAGGTGCTGAAGGCCCGCGAGGCGAACGGCTTCAGAGTGGACTCAACTGACGGATCCAACTAATAGATTCATTAGAGATGGATTTGGCTGAGTGGAGGTAGGAAAATAGAAAATAATAGAGAATAATAAGGAGATCCTAAGTGTAGGTTCCTAAATTTATGCCAGTTTACCAGAATGTCCTAGGGGTTGCCGGTGTTGCGTTTGACCTGCCACAGGAGGATATCAAGAGCGCGGACGCGGAGCATGGGGTGGGAGTATCATGGAACGTCAAAGATTATCGGAGATAACTCGAGATCTTGTCGCGGCGGCGACGGGCCGAGTGAAGGCGGATCTCGTAATCAGGGGTGGGAATCTTGTAAACGTCAATACCGCCGAGATCATGAACGGCGTCGACGTCGCTATCAAGCATGGACGAGTGGTCCTGGTCGGCGATGCGACCCACGCCATCGGGGAGGGGACCAGGGTCCTCGATGCCACGGGCTATTACCTGGTGCCCGGCCTGCTCGACGGCCATGTCCATGTGGAGAGCAGCATGGTCACGGTCACAGAATTTGCGCGCGCCGTCCTGCCGCATGGCACCACGGGAATCTTTATGGACCCGCACGAGATTGCAAATGTGCTCGGCGTCGAGGGAGTAAAACTGATGGTGGATGAGGGAAGGGGCCTTCCCCTCAAGGTCTACGCCACAATGCCATCGTGCGTGCCGGCGGCGCCGGGTTTCGAGGACGCAGGCGCCACCATCGGCCCGGGAGATATCCGCGAAGCCATGCGCTGGGAGGGCATCATCGGTCTCGGGGAGATGATGAATTTCCCGGGAGTCCTGGCGGGAGACAAAGGCGTTCACGCCGAGATAGCGGAGGCCCTCAGGGCAGGCAAGGTTGTCACCGGGCACTATTCTATCCCTGAAACGGGGACAGGCCTGCAGGCATATATAGCGGCGGGGATCGCTTCGTGTCACGAGTCCACGCGAAAGGAGGATGCCCTCGTCAGGCTCAGGCTTGGCATGTACGCCAAGATG
This sequence comes from Bacillota bacterium, assembly GCA_013178125.1. NCBI lineage: Bacteria > Bacillati > Bacillota > Bacillota bacterium. The sequence continues at coordinate 23,197 of JABLXJ010000007.1, forward strand.
CGCGAGGGTTCAGCGTGGCACGACGTCAAGGCGACCATCAAGAGCGTGACGGAGACGAGGGTCGATACGAGGCACGCGGTCCTCGTGACTGACGACATGCACCCTGACACGCTGGTCAACCTCGGCCACCTGAACCACGTGGTCCGGCGCGCGATCGAGGAAGGCGTTGATCCCGTAAGAGCCATTCAAATGGCCACGATAAATGTTGCCGACTGTTTCGGCCTCAGCAGGGACCTTGGCAGTATATCGCCGGGCAGGTGCGCGGACATCCTGCTCGTCAGGGACCTGGCAAGCATGCGAGTGGACAAGGTCATCGCCGACGGCGAGCTTGTCGCCGAGAACGGGGAATTGCTCGTGCCGCTGCCGGACGTCACTTATCCCGAGCTGGCGACCCATTCAGTTCACCTTGCGCGACCACTGAGGGTGGAGGATTTTATCATACGGCCTATCATGCGGACCCCCGCAAACGAGGCAAACCTCGCCCGCAGAACGAACGGTAACCATTTCACCACCGTCAGGGCAATAGAGGTAATCGAGGCAAGGGTGGGAACCAGGCATGTCCTGGTCGAGCTCTCCGTGCGTAACAACCCCGGCACCGGTGAGGAGGAAGTCAGCGCCTCGGCAGAGCATGGTGTTGCAAAGGTCGCCGTCATCGAGCGGCACCGTGGGGACAGGGGTATAGGGCTCGGGTTCGTCAGGGGCTTTGGATTCAAGGAAGGGGCTGTTGCATCCACGGTCGCGCACGATAGCCACAACCTTCTCGTGGTCGGGATGACGGATGAAGACATGGCCTTCGCAGCCAACACCCTGGCGGAATGTGGCGGAGGCATGGTCGCCGTAAACCGCGGGGAGGTTCTCGCCCTGGTGCCGCTACCGATCGCGGGCCTCATGTCCGACCAGCCCGTGCGGGAAGTAGCGCGCCAGGTCGAGGAGCTCGAGGGAGCCTGGCGCCGGCTAGGCTGTCGCCTTGTTTCCCCCTTCATGACAATGGCCCTGCTCTCGCTCCCTGTTTTACCGGAGCTTCGTATCACCAATCGTGGGCTCGTGGACACCATGAAATTTAAGTTTGTGGATGTTTTCGGGGATGCTTTCGGGAACGGCCGGGATCAGGCGAGTCAGGTCTAAATGCCAGCCTGAGTGCCGGGTAATATCGAGGTGGAGCTGGTTGAAGATGAAAATCTTGGCCTTAGCCGACCGCGAGGAGGCTTTGCTTTATGACCACTACTCCGAGAAGCGGTTCAGCGGGGTGGATCTTATTCTATCCTGCGGCGACCTGGCGCCTGAATACCTCTCGTTTTTGACGACCATGATAAACGTGCCCCTCTTCTACGTGAGGGGCAATCATGACCTGATCTACGATGTCAGAAAGCCTGAAGGCTGCATAAACATCGATGGCAGGATCGTGACCTACAAGGGACTCCGGATCATGGGATTTGAGGGATCAAAACCATATACGAACGAGGCGGTCCAGTACACCGAGTGGGATATGCGCTTGAAGGTCATTAAGGTTCTCCCGCGGTTGCTGCTGAACCGCAGGGTCGATATAATCTTAACGCACGCTCCCCCACTGGAGATCCACGACATGTCCGATGTATGCCACCGGGGCTTTCAAGTGTTCAGGTGGCTCATCAAGTCATATAAGCCCAGGTATTTCCTCCACGGGCACGTACATCTGAATTACACAAGCGACAGGTCGCGGGTGACCACCATTGACGGGACACATGTGATAAACTGCGATGGATTCTATCTCTTCGACTACGAAAAGGGCCCGGGCAACGGGAGGACTCTAGAAGGGGGACCCCGCTGAGCCGGCATGCGACCGCACAGGCAGTAAAGGCAGCGCAGACGGCACAGGCGACACAGGCATGCGACTCTATAGCTCAGGTTTTCTACTTGCTAACCGTCTGGGCTCCGGCCTTCGGAGCAACAAGGGTCCAAAGCCACGAGATAATCAGCGCGCCGATGATACCGGCGATGACGTTGTAGCCCTTTAGCATCCATCCCCAGTTACCCAGGATGACATCTCCGAGCCAGCTTCCAATCAGGCTGGCTATCAGGAGGGTAACCCAACCCCCACTTATTGCCTTGCCTTTAGCATACCATACCGTCGCAATCCAGCTAATTACAAGTCCGACGATAACCAGGGCAAGCCAGTACATTCAACTTACACCCCCTTTGCTTTCCGGCTTTCCGGTTCATCTGCTTCAATCTCATTCATCTGCTTCCATCTCGTTCCTCCAGGTCCCCCGGTACCCCGGTTCAACCACAAGCTTACGCCACAAGTTCATGCCACTTTATTTTCCTGTCCCCTGTGCCGTGTCTGCATCGTCTCAGGCCAGCCGGCTTGCGGGTCCCCAAACTCTTCTCACTGGTCGCAGTATTATAAATATTCGACGAGGTCTCGAGACTTTCCTGCTATTTTTCGCAAAACGCACGAATCGAGACCACGCCGATAGTCTTCCTGTAGCGAGAAGGTGGGACAGGCTGGCCGGAACCGGGCATTCTCTAACTGCAGCCCGCATAAGAATATAGAGTAAGACAGGAATAAGCATAAGGACTAAGCATAAAAGCAGGGACAAAAAAGTGACTTGCCTTAATGACCATATCCTGCCGATCTCGAGACGGGGGACCCAAGATAACGGGGGAACCGGAGGCGGGGGAGCTTGACTATGGTATATAGAGCCATTATAATTAAATTGGTCGATACTTCTCCCAGGATTGCCATGTTTAGTTATCACTGACTTTGATCGCTCCGAGAGAAGTCTAAAAAAACTATAGTAGCTAATTATTAACTAACTACAAAAGCCAGCTTTTCGCCGTTCAGCGGGCAAAAGGGATCGAGTGCTTTCAGGTCCCTAAACTGATTACAAAATTTTATAGTATTCTCGCGCCCGTAGCTTTTGGCAGCCTTCTCGAACTCGACATAAACATGTAAGTGTAGATTCACATCCACGTGGAGAGCGCTAACGAAGAGGAAACGGGGATGAAGAGGCACCTGGGAGTAGGTTTCAAACCTTGCTCAAAGGTGCCCTTTTTGTTCTTAATTTGTTCTCAGAACTTTGTCCTTGAAACCCGTTTGTTCCTAATCGGGGCTCTAATATCGGGGCTATAACCCTTTAGCATGAATATTTCTACCTGGATTTGGATATCATTCGATTGCCGGGCAAATAGGATTTCACTCCATATTCCAATATAATGCAATTAAGGAAGATTGGGGGAATGCCGTGTGAAAGCCCTACTGCTTGCTGGAGGGCTCGGGACGAGGTTGCACCCGCTAACCTACAACCTGCCGAAGCCAATGGTTCCCGTAGCAAACCGTCCCTGGCTGGAGCATCTCCTCGGCCTCCTCAAGAGGCATAATATCTCGGAGGTTATCTGCAGTCTATGTTACCGTCCCGAGATCATAATGAATTACTTCGGCGACGGCAGCGCCTTCGGGATACGAATGCAATACGTCGTCGAGAAAACTCCACTTGGGACGGGTGGGGCTATCCGGTTTGCGGAGCACCTTCTAGATGATACCTTTCTGGTTTTCAATGCTGATATAGTCACTGACCTGGACCTTACGTCCGTCGTGAATTTCCATAAACAGAACAAGGCAAGGGTGACGATCGCACTTACATGGGTTGACGATCCGACGGCCTACGGCGCCGTGGAGATGGACAGGAATGGCCGCATCCTGAAATTTATCGAAAAGCCGTCAAAAGACCAGATCACCACCAACTTCGTAAATGCCGGGGTTTATGTATTCGAACCCGATATCCTAGAGCGGATACCGAGAGGCCGGCCCGTATCCCTCGAGAGAGAAGTATATCCTTCCCTCCTCGATGAGGGCGTCCCGGTTTATGGTTACGGTTCCAGGTTCTACTGGATGGATCTAGGAACCCACAAACGATACCTGGCCCTCCACGCGGATATTTTCCAGGGCAAGCTCAACCTCGAGATCCAGGGCAAGAGGAACAACGCTGGCACCGCAACTGGCATCGCTACTGCAAATGATAACCCAGGCGGTGGTGCCATATCCCTGGGCGACCAGCGAGATCAGGTGATAATCGGGCGCGAGGCTCATGTGCATCCGACATCGAGGATCCATGGACCTGTGATAATCGGGGACAGGTGCGTAGTGAACGCTGGCGCCGTAGTGGGGCCGATGACGGTGCTGGGTCCGGGCGTGGTGGTCGGGGAAGGAACCCACGTGAGGAACAGCGTCATCTGGGCCGGGACGCGGATCGGCTCGCGGGCCCACCTAGACAGGGTGATCGTTGGCGAGAATTACACCGTGGAAGATGGGAGAGAGCTTCGATCCATGGCTATCGCTGAGAGCTAATTGGAGGTGATAGTGTGAACATTATCTACCTGACGACATATCCCCCGCGAAAATGCGGAATAGCGATATTTGCCGCTGATCTCATTGAAGCGATGATCGCTCGAAACGGGCCTGAGTCATCAAAGGTCATAGCTATAAGCGATGTGCAAGAATACCTCTACGGCCCCGAGGTTGTCGCGGAGATATCCCAGATGAGGAGGCAGGATTATGTAAAGGCGGCCCTGCTGGTCAACGAATCAGATGCCGACCTTGTTCACGTTCAACACGAATACGGCATTTTCGGCGGGAAGTTCGGGGCCTACCTTTTAGACTTCCTTGCGAACGTGAAAAAGCCAGTCGTCGTGACCCTTCACACGGTTCAAATAAATCCTGAACGCGAAATCGTAAACGTCTTGCGGGAAATAGCGAGGTTTAGCAGGGTCCTTATTGTCATGGCAGAAAAGGCCCGCGATTCCTTGGCAAAGGTGTATGGCATCGACCCCAAAAAGATCACGGTTATCCCGCATGGCGTCCCAAACATGCGGCCCATGCGTAGAGAGGCTTTGAAGTCAAAATACGACCTCAACGGGCGCAAAGTCATCTCAACCCTGGGATTGATAAACCCGGGGAAGGGCATAGAATATGCTATCCAGTCCCTCCCGGCCGTCGTAAAGAAACACCCCGATGTCGTTTACCTGGTCATCGGGCAGACGCACCCCGTGGTTCAACGCCAGATGGGCGAGGCGTATCGCATGTCGCTATATAAGATGATAACCAGGCTGGACCTGCAGCATCACGTGAGATTCATTGATGAGTTCCTGACAAAGGACAAACTCCTTGAATATCTCGCGCTTACGGACATCTACCTTACACCATACATAAACAAGGAGCAGATCACCAGCGGGACGCTTGCCTACGCGGTAGCGCTCGGCAAGGCGATCGTCTCGACGCCGTACTTCTATGCCGAGGAAATGCTCGCGGGCAACCGGGGTCTCCTTGCCGATTTCAAGGATCCAGAGTCTATAGCCGGATGTATACTGGATATCCTGAATACGCCCGGCAAACAGCGGGAGCTCGAACGCAAAACCCGCGCTTTTGGGCGCAACATGAGCTGGCCCTCTGTCGCGGGGCTCCACGAGATTCTATTCCAGAACATAATGGCCAAGAAAGTGCACCTGGGGACAGCTGCTGCAACTATATCAGAATAATATCAGGATAACCCTTGCTGCCCGCCGTGAGCAGCACCAGCAGAAGAGAGTCTCTCTGGGAAGGTTGGTGACCTTTAAATGAGAAGACAGGCGGCAGAATACGCCAGCCTGCCGATGCCGAAACTCAACCTTGACCATCTCTTCAGATTGACCGATTGTACGGGGATGATACAACACTCTGTATTTTCAATACCCGATTACGAAAGCGGTTATACTACCGATGATAACGCCCGAGCTTTGAGGGCGGCATTACAATTGTATGATCTGACAGGCGATACCAGGCTGCTCGAGCTGGCTGTGAGGTACATCGGTTTCCTGGCTTACACGCAACGCGAAACAGGGAAGTGGCGCAACTTTGTGGGGTATACGCGCGAATTTCTCGAGGAAGAGGGATCGGAGGATTCCTTCGGTCGCGCCGTTCATGCCTGTAGCTTCGCAGCGCGCACACGAGCGCACGGCGGCATCGCGCGGCTGGCGAACCAGCTCTTGGAGCGAGCTCTCCCGTGGGTGTCGAGCCTGAGGGCCCCGAGGGCTATGGCCTTTTGCATCGCGGGGCTGGCCGAGCTGCACTATGAGCATCCAGACCCGAAGATATATAGTTTAATGTGCACGCTGGCGGATTCCCTGGTTGAACTTTACCGCAGTGCCTCTGACGCAAAGAAGAAGTGGCATTGGTTCGAAGACAGGTTGACCTATTGTAACGCCGCATTTTCAAAGGCCTTCTTTCTTGCATATATGGCGAGCGAGAAACATATATACCTCAAGATCGCCAGGGAGAGCCTCGACTTCCTCTCAAGTGCAATGTTCAAGGGTGGCAAGCTCAAGGTGATAGGGAACCACGGGTGGTGGCTCAAAGGGGCGAGGCCGGCGGAATTTGACGAGCAGCCAGTCGACGCAGGGCTTATGGTGGAGGCCTTCCTGGCAGGTTATTCAGCCACAGAGGATTCTTCTTACTATTCTCAAGCGATAGACGCCTTCGCCTGGTTTCTGGGCAGGAATTCCATAGGGGTGCACCTTTATGACCCAGGCACGGGGGGATGCTTCGATGGCATAACTCCAGACGGGGCGAATCTCAACCAGGGAGCTGAATCCCTACTGGCCTACATGCTTGCCTACCTGAAACTACGTGAAATGGAGGTGAAGCGAAATGAAGCTGCAGGATGATTTGCTCTGCAAGCGAATCGGCTCTGCCATCAAGGAGGATGGTTTCCTGAGCCACTGTCCGATTACAGTCAACTGCCTCGACGGAACCGCCTTCCTTCGTGGCAAGGTCGAGACCCCTGAACAGAGGATAGAGGCTGAGCGCATCGCGCGTCACACCTATGGTGTTAGAAGCGTTGTAAACGAGCTCGGTTTCTATAGACACAGCCTGCGTGGTTAGGAGGGATCTTTCCTTGAATTACGGCAATTTCTCCAGCGACGGACGGGAATTTATTATCACCACCCCGGCCACACCGCGCCCCTGGGCAAACTACCTGACGAATGGCAGGTACTGTGCCCTGATCTCACATACAGGCGGAGGCTACTCCTTCGTTGGAAGCTCGGGTTATAACCGCATAACCCGGGCTTACCCCGGAGAAATGACCATGACCGACCGGCCGGGGCGATATGTTTACGTGCGCGACGAGGCTACCGGCGAATTCTTTAGCATCAACTGGCAGCCGGTGCAGCATCCCTATGAAACCTGGGAGTGCCGGCACGGGATGGGCTACACGCAAATTAGCTCAAAAAACGCCGGCATCGAGGGGCAAATCATCTTTTTCGTGCCCCTGGATGATGACGTCGAAATCTGGCTAGTTTCCCTCAAAAACACAACGAGCCAGCCGCGGCGTTTGAGCGTCTTCACCTACGTGGAATGGTGCCTCGGGAGCTATGGCTTTGACCTCATTGAGACGAGCTTCGCCAGCCTTTTCAAGTCCGTTGGGTTCGATGAGGGCGTCGGCGCCATCATAGCCAAGATGGGGCTATGGGACGTGGGACACCGTGCCGCAAAACCCCACATGCCCTGGAACCGCCATGCCTTTATTGCGACAAGCCTTCCCGTGGTCGGATTCGACGGGCTGCGGGAGGAGTTTGTCGGCCGCTACCGTTCCCTGGCGAACCCAGTTGTGGTTGAGCGGGGGCAATGCGCAAACTCCGATGGCTTCGGCCGGGACGCCGTCGGCGTTCTGCAGGGCAGGGTCGAGCTATCGCCGGGCCAGGAACAGGCCTTCACCATCATAATGGGGGCGCCTGATGACGAAAAGGCCATCGGGTCGCTCGCCGGGAAATTCCAGGATACCTCGAACGCCACTGAGGAGCTTGACCGCCTGAAATCTTTCTGGGATAATTACCTTAACCGTGTGGTGGTCTCAACCCTTGATCCTGATTTCGACCTTTCGGTAAATATATGGAATAAATACCAATCATGGGTGACGTTTAACTGGTCCCGCATGAGCTCCTACTATATAGGAGGGGGCTCCATGTTCGGGCTGCGCGATACCTCCCAGGACTTGCTGGGCGTCCTTCCCAACGATCCCCCGCTTGCCAGGGCCAAGCTCAGGGAGGTCCTAAGGCATCAGTTCCGCGACGGGGGTACGCTCCACAACTGGGACCCCATAACGGATACCGGGCCCCGTACCGGCCACTCCGACGATGCGCTGTGGCTCGTCCTTGCAACCGCCGAATACCTGAAGGAAACGGGGGATTTCAATTTCCTCGAGGAGCTCGTGCCCTACTACGACGGGACAGAGGGCACGGTGTTCGATCATCTCAGGAAATCTATAGAGTTTACCATCTTCCATACGAGCCCCCGGGGCATCCCCTTGATGGTTGCCGGCGATTGGAATGACGGCCTCGACCAGGTTGGCGAGGAAGGCAAGGGCGAAAGCGTGATGACCGCCGAGTTCCTGTGCTGGATGCTCAAGGAAATGATCGACATCTGCGAGTTAAGGAATGACCAGGCCCTGGTGAAGGATTACAGGGCCCAGAGGGACAAGCTGATCGCCAAGATCAATGAGTTCTATTGGGATGGCGCCTGGTACGCCCGGGGGACCACGGATGAGGGTGAGCTCTTCGGGAGCTCGAGGAATAAATATGGTCGCATCTACTTAAATGCCCAGAGCTGGGCAGTCCTCTCGGGCGCAGCGCCGCCCGAACGGGCGCTCGCATGCATGGAGGCGGCCCGGAAACACCTAGACACCAGGTACGGGCCGGCGATCTTCCTGCCGGCATACGCCGAGCCGGACCCGCACATAGGTATCATAACCATGTTCAGCCCCGGGGTCAAGGAGAACGGCACGATATTCAACCACCCCGTCTGCTGGGCCGTTATAGCCGAGGCTATGCTGGGCAGGGGTGAACGCGCTTACGACCTTTTCAAGCGGTCCTCCTTCATCACCCGGGGGAAGGACCCTGATACATATAAAGTCGAGCCCTACATTTACTGCGAATACGTCTACGGGCCGGACTCTAAATTCTTCGGCCAGGGCGAGTTCAGCTGGACCACGGGGACTGCCGCGTGGATGTTAAAGGCGTGTCTCGACTGGATTCTGGGGGTCAGGCCGGAATACGGGGGCTTGAGGGTTGACCCCGTTATCCCCCCTGACTGGGAGGGATTCACGATCCGGCGCCCATTTCGAAAAGCTACATATGATATAGAGGTAGCAAATCCCGAGCGCGTGTCGCGGGGCGTAAAACAGGTGGTAATGGATGGCAAACCCTTCGAGGGCAACCTGCTCCCGCCCGTTTCCGACCGGAAAACCCACAAGGTCCAGGTCACCATGGGAAGGTAGCCTTATAAGCGTGTGGCTATGGGAAAGAAGTCTTGCAAGGGGGTAGAAGCATTGGCAGCGGTAGAAGTAAGGATAAACCCCGAGATATTCAGGGAATACGACATCCGTGGTGTAGCCGAGAGAGACCTGACATCCGATGTAGTATATACCCTGGGGCAGGCGATCGGGACCTTCCTTCAGAATGCAGGAGAGAAGGAGGCCATAGTCGGGAGGGACAACAGGATATCGTCACCGAGGCTCCGCGATGCCCTGGTGGACGGGATCACATCGACGGGTTGCAACGTGCTTGACATAGGGGTCGTCATAACCCCCGCATTTTATTACGCCCGGATTCTCTACGGCATAAACGGCGGGGCTATGATAACGGCGAGCCATAACCCACCTGAATTCAATGGATTCAAGGTGGCTTTCGGCCCGGGGACGCTCTATGGCGAGCAGATCCAGGACCTGCGTAAGCTGGCTGAGAGCGGGGATTTCGCAAGAGATGGGCGCGGGCGCGTGTCAACCGCCGGCCCAAGGGACGCGTACATATCAATGCTTGCCGGGAAGATCCAGCTCGGGCCGCGCCGCCTCAAAGTCGCCGTGGACTGCGGCAACGGGACGGCATCGTTTTTCGCCGGCGACCTCATGCACAAGCTCGGCTGCGATGTGATCCCACTCTACTGCGAATCCGACCCCGGGTTCCCAAACCACTTCCCCGACCCGGTCAGGCCCCAAAACCTGGGCGCCCTCATCGACGCTGTGCGATCGCAAGGCGCGGACCTGGGCGTGGCCTATGACGGGGACGGAGACCGGATCGGCGTGGTGGATGAAAAGGGCGACATCATCTGGGGGGATCGCCTCATGGTGCTCTTCTGGCGGGAGATCCTGCCCAAGCACCCCGGGGCGACGGCCATCATCGAGGTCAAGTGCTCCCAGGCCCTCGTTGAGGAGGTTGAGCGCCTCGGGGGAAAGCCGATGTTTTACAGGACCGGCCACTCCCTGATAAAAGCCAAGATGCGCGAGATCGGAGCCGTGTTTACCGGCGAGATGTCCGGGCACATGTTCTTCGCCGATGAGTATTATGGGTTTGACGACGCCCTCTACGCGTCAGCAAGGCTCCTAAGGATCCTGTCCAACACTGATGCGACACTCTCGGAACTGCTGGGCGACGTCCCGAAGTACCCTGCGACGCCCGAGACCAGGGTGCCCTGCCCCGACCGCGAGAAGTTCAACGTCGTGCGCTCCATCCAGGAGCACTTTAAGGCCCTTTACCCCGTCATAGACATCGATGGCGCCCGCATCATCTTCCCCAGCGGGTGGGGCCTGGTCAGGGCATCCAATACCGGCCCCGAGCTGGTTGTCCGCGCCGAGGCTAAAACCGGGGATGCCCTGGACAAGATCAAAAAGGAGATCGAGGATGCCCTGCGGAGCTTCCCGGCAGTGGGTGCAGTGCGCTGGTGATGATGCCGGCCTTATCCGAAGCGCCCGCTGATATAATCCTCGGTCCTCTTATCTTTGGGGTTGGTGAATATCTCCGTGGTGAGGCCGTACTCAATCATCTGTCCATTCAAGAAGAATGCGGTATACTCCGCGACCCGGGCCGCCTGCTGCATGTTATGCGTAACCATCAGGATGGTGTACCTGGACTTCAGGTCGGCGATGAGCTCCTCGACCTTCAGGGTGGAGGCCGGATCCAGGGCAGAACACGGTTCGTCCATCAGCAGCACCTCCGGCTCCACTGCCAGGGCACGGGCAATGCATAGCCGCTGCTGCTGGCCTCCGGATAGATTGTAGGGACTTTCGTGAAGCCGGTCCTTAACCTCGTCCCATAACGCCGCCATTCGCAGGCTTTTCTCCACTATATCCTCCATCCTTGGACCCGGCCTCAGCCCGTTTACCCGCACCCCTGCGGCTACATTGTTGAAGATGGACATCGTCGAAAAGGGGTTGGGCTTCTGAAACACCATCCCTATCCTGTGGCGGAGTTCGGCCAGGTCCATATTATCACTGTAAATATCCTGGCCATCCAGCATTACCTTGCCCTTTGTGCGGGTTCCCGGAAGCAGTTCGTGGAGGCGATTGAGGCAGCGGATCAGGGTGGACTTGCCGCACCCTGACGGGCCGATGATCGCGGTAACCTGGTGAAGGGGCACCGGCAACGTCACGTCTTTCACTGCTTGATTCTTACCATACCAGGCGCTAAATTCCTCTACAAGCAACTTTACGTTCATCCCCTATTCCCCCCGCTGGCTCGCCTACCCGCCACCCGGGCAGCCATGCTTGTAACCAGAACCAAGGCCAGCAGCACCAGAGCTGCACCCCAGGCCAACCGGTGCAGGTCCTCATAAGGCGTGGTGGCATAGGTGTAAATGTATACCGGAAGGGAGGCTATACGCTGGTCAAGCCCGGTGTGCCAGTAGCGGCTGCTGAGGGCGGTAAAGAGTAACGGCGCGGTTTCCCCGGCGATCCTGGCCACCGCCAGCATAACACCTGTAATGATCCCGCCGGCCGCGCTGCGCAGCACCACGCTAACGACGGTTCGCCACTGGGGCGCGCCCAGCGCCAGCGAGGCCTCCCGGAGGCTATTAGGTACCAGCTTCAACATTTCCTCGGTGGTCCTGGTCACCAGGGGAAGCATGATAATCGCCAGGGCCACCCCTCCGGCGATGGCGGAATAACGCTTCATGGCCACGACAATGGTACCGTAAACCGCTATCCCAACGATGATGGAGGGGATCCCGGTCATCACATCGCAGATAAATCTCACGGTCCAGGCCAAACGGCCCCGACCAAACTCGGCCAGATAGATGCCTGCCAGGATCCCTATAGGGATGCCCATGGCCGATGCCAGGCCTACGAGGATCATGGTCCCAACAATTGCGTTAGCCATCCCGCCCCCGGGTTCCCCCACCGGCTTTGGGAGCTTGGTGAAAAAATCCCAGCTAATGGCGGACAATCCCTTGGCAGAAACATAGATTAAAATGCTCGCAAGCGGGATAAGCGCCACCACTGTAGCAAGCACCGACAGGACCCCCATGGTCCGGTCGACTATCCTTCTCCGCTGATTGCGCCCTATTCTCACTCCCTGGTCACCCCCTGGGGCACCCTGGCCACTCGCCATACCAGCAGCCGGGCCATGATGTTCAATAGCAGCGTAATCACGAAAAGTATCAATCCTGCAGCTACCAGTGCCGATAAGTGTAAATCGTTGAAGGCCTCACTGAACTCGTTGGCGATGATACTGGCAATGGTCTGGGCGAGTTCAAAGAGCGATGGAAAGATTTGCGGGCGGTTGCCGATAACCATTGTGACCGCCATGGTTTCGCCCAGGGCCCTCCCTAGTCCCAGGATTGCCGCTCCCAGGATACCCGACCGTCCGTAAGGCAAGACCACCATTCGTATGGTCTCCCATCTGGTAGCCCCCAGGGCCAGCATGGCCTCCTGCTGGGAGCGGGGCACTACCAGCAGCACCTCCCTGGAAACCGCGGAAATAGTAGGCGTGATCATGATTGCAAGGATGATACCGGCAGCCAGCATGCCGAAACCGTAGGGTGCACCCTTAAAGAGGGGCAAGAAACCAAGGGCACTCCCGAGGACCGGTTCTACAGACGACCGCACCCAGGGCACAAGGACGAATACCCCCCACAAGCCATATACCACGCTGGGAATAGCTGCTAGAAGCTCCACAAGGAATGATACAGGGCCTCGTAACCAGTGAGGAGCCAGCTGCGTCAGGTAGATGGCGATACCCAGGCTCAGCGGGAGCGCTATCGCAAGGGCAATCAATGATGACACCACCGTGCCGTAAACCAGCGGCAAAGCGCCGAATACTCCATGGACAGGGTCCCAGCGGGAGCCCAGGGCAAATCCCGGGCCAAACTTTGTGAAGGTGAGCTGCGCCCCCTCCACAAGCACCCAGAGGATGGCCAGGACTACGCCCACCAGGCTCAAGGCGGCAAGGTAGGCGAAACCGCGGAAGGCGATATCCCCTTCTAACCACGCTTTATAGCTTTTCTTTTCCATCAAAAAGCATCCTCCCAGAAATCATCCTCCGCACTGTTTTTGAGCTTCCGAATTTCGAGCTTTCGAACGAAACGAAATCTAGCAGCGTAGCTGTGTAACTGTGTAAACAAACGGGCATAGGGGAAGCCCCGGGCGATTCCGGGATCCTCTTCCCCTTCAAGCCATACGGTTATACGGTCTATATCTTATATCTATATCTGGCTGTCTATATCTGATTGTCCATATCTGATTCCTTGATTCCATATGATCATATCAACAGCTTTAATAGCTCTAAAGTAGTAGCTCTAACGTCAACCAGTTAATCATTGTTACTGAGGTTTTAACATAAGGTGCCATAGAATGCCAGCTTCGAAATCTCGTATGGCAATATACTTGGCAGGATGGCCGCAACAAACCACCAACTATCAGGCAACTGGCATCCTTTGGCACTTTATGTCAAAACCTTAGTCATTGTTATTGGTTTGTTTATTTTATTTATGGAGAATCTCGCCCCTGTAATTAATCTGCTTGATCTTCTTCTCGGCCAGTTTCACTACGTTGTCAGGCAGCGGGGCGTAAAGCAGCTCCTTGGCAAATTTTTCACCGTCGTGAATGGCCCACCACAGGAATTTGACCAGTTCGGTACCCTTTGCTTTATCCTTTTGATCCTTGTAAACCAGCAGGTAGGTATAGCCAGCGATAGGGTAGGCGTCCTCGCCAGGGGCGTTGACGATGGAAACCCGCATATCTTCCGGCATGTTGGAGACTGCACCTGCAGCAGCAGCGGTGGTGGTCTCGAGGGTTGGCTCTACAAATTTGCCAGCCCGGTTCTTCAGGAAGGCATATGGCAAACCATTTTGAATGACATAGGCCAGTTCGACGTAGCCGATAGCACCCGGAGTTTGCTTAACAGCGCCGGATACGCCCTCATTACCCTTGGCCCCGATACCGGTAGGCCATTCTACAGATGTGCCTTTCCCAACTTTTGTCTTCCAGGTGCTGCTGACATTGCTCAGGTAATCCGTGAAGATGTTGGTGGTGCCGCTTCCGTCGGAGCGGTGCACGACGACAATCGGCTGAGCTGGTAGATCAACGCCGGGGTTGATGGAGGTAATCCTCTTATCGCTCCACTTCGTTATCTCGCCCATGAAGATGTCGGCCAAAATGTCGGGTGTCAGCTTGAGACCGGTCTTAACGCCCTTCAAGTTGTAAGTAATTACTACAGCGCCCATTACAGTTGGGATGTGGAAAATCTGCCCCGGGGCCTTGGCCAGCTGTTCGTCTGTCATTGGGGCATCACTCCCAGCAAAGTCCACCGTTTGTTCAAGGATGCCCCTGATGCCGCCGCCACTGCCTATGGACTGGTAATCAATAGCCACGTTTGGATCGACCTTGCGGTACTCATCAAGCCACTTGCTGTACAAGGGGTATGGGAACGAAGCGCCAGCCCCGTTCAGGGCCACGGTTCGCGCCTCGATCTGCACAACGGGGCCGACCAGCACTCCCACCAAGAGGATCGACATAAGCAGGACCAACCATTTGTTTCTCGTGTTGAGCACTTAATTTCCCTCCTCCTGAAATCTTGCAGCCTTCGTATTGCCCACTACGCTTTTTATCTTACAAGCCCCCTGTTACGGACCAATTGCAGCGGTGTTAACATTATGTAAAAGTATGTAAAAGCTGGTAGACGGGCCACTCCATAATCTCTAAGGCATCCTGCTGACATCTTCATATCGACGCGTGACCGACAGGATTCGACGATATCGCGGCGAATTCCTTTGTTATGCGACTTATACAATACCCTATCGCGCAGGCTAGATTTTATAGCCTCTGGAATGTAATACCTTAAAATCGCGAGGTGCAGCCGATTTGCTTAAACAGCCCCAACAACTCCTTAGACAAGCACCGACTACAGGTAGAGGCATCATCATTATCTCCATTCTCTCCATCCTCCTACTCATCCTTATGTCCACCCTGCACCTACCCCTATCACTGGGCGACCCAGCCGACGCGCAGGAATCCCAGCCTTTAAACCCTTTACAGGCAGGGGCGGGCGCCCCCACAGCCGCGGCCGTTGCGCGCGGCATCTGGATCGACGCGAAGAGCATCCCTTCCGACCCAGATGCTATCCGGGCCATGGTCAGGCGCCTGAAGGATGCCAACTTCAATATGATCTTCCCCGAGGTCCTCTACCAGGGCTCCACTATCTTTTTCTCAGGGACCGCCGCCTCTGAGGGCATACAGCCCCAGATGCCGAGGTTCTCAGGGATGGATCCTCTCGCGATCCTGATCGATGAAGCCCACAGGTTCTCTATCGAGGTCCATGCCTGGTTCAGCATGTTCTATGTCGGGCTCAATACCCCGGGACCGATTCTGGGAAGGCACCCCGAGTGGGCTGCGATCAACAGGCAGGGTGAGATAGGTTACAGGCAAGGGGTAAACAGGTTCTACTGGGTATGCCCGATGCATCCCGGCGTCCGCGAATACTACACCAGGCTCGTTCAGGAGGTCGCCCGGAAGTATGATATAGACGGGGTCCACCTCGACTACATCAGGTACCCCGACCCCATACAGGGGGACTTCTGCTATAGCCCGGAGCATCGCGAGGACTTCAAGGCAAAATATGGTGTCGACCCGCTCGACCTGGATCCCGAAGCCGACCCGGAGCGATATAAGCTGTGGAACAAGGTGAGGGCGGATGCTGTAACCGAGGTGGTCAGGTCCATAGCCGGGGAACTGAGACAATCAAAGCCCGGCGCGAGGCTCTCGTGCGCGATCGCGCCCCGGGGGATGCCCATCGAGCTGAACTCGGGCCTTCTCCAGGATTGGCCGGAGTGGGCGAGCAGGGGCTATGTCGATATGCTCATTCCAATGACATATAGCTCGAGGCCGAACGAGATGAAGGCGCTCTTGACCTGGTCGCAGTACTTCTCCCGGGGGGCGGTCCCGGTCTATGCAGGTATCCAGGGGTTTGGCCTCTCCGGCCCCGAGGGGTTGCTGGCCCAGGTGAATTCCGCGCTCGAACAGGGCGCAGGCGGTGTTGTCATCTTTGCCTATCCCTACCTCACCGATGAAAGCCTGGCCGCCCTGAAGGCCGGTCCATTTGCGACCGCAACCGCAGAGGTAGGCACTCCAGGTAATCTTCCCCAGAACCGTCCCTTTTCTGAAGCCTTTGAACGCCAGGGAGAGCCGCCGCGCATGATACAAGCAATTCGAGTCGCCACCCCTCCTGTCATCGACGGTATGCTCGACGATGAGGCATGGCAGCTGGCCGGGTGGCAGTCGGGCTTCAAGTTGATCACCGGTGAGGGAGACGCCCGGGAGCAAACCTCCGTCGCTGTATGTTACGACGATTCCAGGCTCTACATCGCCCTCAGAATGGCGGATGAGAGGCCGGATCTCATCAGCGCGTCGGTCACATCACGGGATGGACCTGTATTCTACGATGACTCTGTGGAGGTCTTCCTCGACCCGGCTCATACTCACAGCTTTTATTACCACTTTGCCGTGAATCTCTTCGGGACCCAGTACGACAGCTACTCGCGAACAGGCCCATCCTGGAACGGGACATGGCGCGCAAGGGCTTCCACAACAGGAGATGGCTGGGTCATGGAGATGGCCATACCCATCGATGAGATTGCGAAATCTCGTCCCACCGCCGGGACCATATGGGGCGCAAATTTCAACAGGACGATGCTCCGGCTGCAGGAATTCAGCGGCTGGGCCTTTACGCCGGGCACGTTCCACGCACCGTCGTTCTTCGGCGATATAATATTTGAATAAACCAAGATGAGGCGGGAGGTGATGGAGGTGATGATGGAGGAAAACGGGTCAGCCGCGTCGAATCTTTCAACACAAATCCAGGAAGATGCAGGTACAAATCCGGGAGAATGAAAGACGAATGGGGGCGGTATCAGCGTCATGGACAGGTGGGAGTGTACTGTGTGCGGGTATATCTACGATCCGGAGGAAGGGGACTCCTCCAGCGACATCGACCCGGGAACGCCGTTTGAAGATCTCCCCGAGGACTGGGTCTGTCCGCAGTGCGGGGCGACAAAGGATCTCTTCGAAAAGTTGGTTTAGGTCCGGATCGGGTCCGTGATTCGGCATCGGATTCGTGGCTCGGTCTAGATGCGGACGCTAGGTATACAGGGTGGATGGGGTTGCACGCCCGGACAGGCATGCAACCCCCCATGTTATCCAAGCTACTTGAGCATGTCCTTGACATCCCGGCCATGAGGAGGGCAACCGGGAATATAGGTTACCTCCTGGGACTGCGCGGAGCGCGCCGCGGCGGCGACATCCCTCATACAGCTGCCCACCAGGATCAGCCTGCCCTTCACCCCATCCGGCTTTGTCGCGCCAGCCATCTGGCCAAACATTATGGTGTTGCCTCTGAGGAGCTCAAGCTCCCCCTCACGCTCCAGGTTCGATATAAAGGTCTCCATGAAATGCCGGCAGCCGCTGCATGCCCCGCTCTCATGCACATATATGCCCTTAGCAATGAGATCGCTGAAGTCCAACACATGACGCCTGACCTTGCGGGCAATCTCCGAAACCGGCACGCCGGCGACCTTGATCTTCCCCGGGTCGCCGCACCCCAGGCCCTGGGCGTCGGCGAGCCCGATATATTCAACCTCGCCCGGGTCGATCCCCATGATCAAAGATCCGATGGCATCCGCGGCAACGGTATCCGTCGACGCCACCATAACCCCGAGGTTCGCAGGCTCCCCGTGGGCTGGCCCGAGGCCCTCCATGCCGATCGTGCCATCAAGGACCGTGAGATCGGGGCAGACGATCTTGTTGAGATCCACTATGGCCTGTGAGAGGCCCCACTTGTGAAACCGCTTCTTATCCTGTTCCCGTATGATGCCCTTCATATTTTTAAGGCTCAGCGTCACGGGAAGGGCATCGTGGGTCTTCATAACGGGGAGGTTGATTACCACATCCGCCTCCAGTATAGCCCGGGGCACATGAAGCCTGTGAAAGGCCCGGCCGCATGGCACAGGCACGGCAACCATTTCGGCCGTCTTCAAGTCCAGGAGCTCGGCCCCGAGCTCCCCGGCGAGGGCGTAATACCCATTCGCCTCAAAGGCGTCTCGCGTCGATGTCCCGACGATCGCCCCCTCGCCGATGATGATCTTCCGGGCGCCCGCCTCCTTGACCAGGATCGACAGGGCCTTGACCACACCGGGATTCGTGGTTGCACCTGTCAGGTGGTTTTTCTTGAACCCGATATTGGGCTTCAAAAGGACGATGTCGCCCGGGCTCACGATCGACCTGATGCCGCCGATGAGGTCCAGGAGGTCACCGGTTGACCTGAGCACCGCCCCGAAGTCATTGGGATCTCCGCACTTGGTTACGCCAACCAGGGCCCTGCATGAAGTCATAATTACCATCCTCCAGCTCTTGGTGCTTCTATAGTCGGTCCCACCCCAGTTGATTCTATCTCTGGCCCTCTGTTTCCTCTTTGAGCTCGACTATTTTCCATTTCCCCCTGACCCTCCGCAGCGTCAAGAGATCGCGATGTCTCTGGGTTACCTCTCCCTCGCCGGATGGGAGCGTAAGGGAGTAGGTGGCCCCAAACCTCACCTCTTCAGCCGTCTCGGATATCTTGGTGATCCTGAGGTCCGTGAGTTTAACAGGGTCCAGCACCTGCTGCACCGGCGGCCCCGCCGCGCCCTCGCCCCCGGCCCCAGCCCCAGCCCCGGTCCCAGCCCCGGCCTGAGTCTTAGCCCCGGCCTTCGCCCCGACGGAATCGGCAGGGCCAGCGGGCGAAGCCCCCCCTTGGCCCGGAGCGCGCCCGGCCTGGAGCATCATCCCCATATTCACCTTGTTTATGACGTAGAGATTCGTCACCCACCTGATGACATTCCTGCCCGCCTTTGAATCAATGGCCTCATCGAGGAGCTGCGGGTCGAGGTTATCTATCGCCTGGTAGTAGAGGGCCACCACCTTTTCCGGCGGCGTCTTCGCCGTTATGACGGGCGGGGTCTTGCCGCCCTGGAAGAGGTAGATTACAACGAGAACGGCCGCGATCACCCCGGCTATCAACCCGGCCCTCATCCGGAGGGAACGCATCACACGATCAACCCTCTGTGCCCTAGCAAAGGACTCCGCCTTCTTCTTAATATCAGCCTGCTCATCCGGACCCGCGTGGAAAGCCCCGGCTTGTTCGATTTTGCGCAAGCGTTCGAGAAGGTCGCCGGGGGATTTGGGCCTCCCTTCCGGGGACTTCTCCAGAAGAGACATAACCAGTTCCGCAATCTCCCCCGATATATCGGGATTGTGGTATCGCGGGTCAGCGGGCTTGCGCTCCAGGATGTTTTCGGTTATCATCTTGGGCTCAGGGTCATCAAAGGGGAGCTTGCCCGTGAGCATGAAGTAAAAGGTCACGCCCGCGGCAAACAGGTCCTGAGCTGGCGTCCAGGCTTTGCCCCTGATCACCTCCGGCGGGTTGAAGTTATCCTGGATATTGCGGCCCTGGATATTGCGGCCCGGGCGGTAAGGCGCAAGGATCCCGGCAGTATACGGGTCGAGGAGCGCTGCTTCCCCTGTATCCCTGATGATCACGCTTTCGAGGGTGGGCCCATGCAGGGGTTTCCCTCCTCTGGAGAATTCATCCATAACCCGGGCGATGGATATCATCCACTTTACAGACCTTTCCGGGTCAGGCGCAGCGTGCCCCAAGTAACCGTCGAGCGCTTCGCCCTCATAGGGATCGGTCTTTATATAGTACTTGTCCCCTATATTCTCGACCCCAAGCGGCCTTATGAAGCCCTCGACCGAGATGCCCTCGATCTCGTCTCGGCGTTTCTCAAGATTGCGTACAAGCTCGATCAGCACTCGCTTCTTGGGCTCGTGCTCGAATCCGAACTCCTCGAGGCGGTAACGCGGAGTCCCGCCAGTGCCAGTCCCCTTGCTGACAGCCTTGGTGCCAGGTTCCCCGGCAACAGATCCTTCTCCGGCAGCAGGTTCCTCAACAATGAGATATTCAATCCCGCGGGGGGTCTTTCCCTTGCTCAGAACGGTCCGGTCAGGGTTGAGTCCAGTCTGCACCTTGCTCCCTCCCACCTGGAATAGATATGCTGGGATGGATATCCGCGTCGCATACATATACCCCCATTATTAAACGAGATGGGAGCCCAGTTGGTTCCATCCTGGCTAGTTCCTTATTAGTCCCATATAGTATTTTAGCACTCCCGGCTTGAATCGGGTAGGGGGGCATCACTCGATCACTCAGTTATATGTAAGAGCCAGAATATGGTTTGGCGATCCCATCCCAGGTCCCAGGGCACGTGATAGCGGTCGGCGGTATGCGAGTTTACAAGCACATACCCCCGGGAATCCCTCCCGGTAACAATCGCAAAGTGCTCAATGCGCCCCTTTTCCTCATAGCCTATGAGATCGCCCTTTTGAAGTTCCTCCAGAGCCCCTTGCTGGATAACGTCATGCCAGCCCCCTCGAGCGACCCGTCTCGCGCGCCCGCTATAAAGGAGGTAGCTGGCGAAGCTTTCCGTTTGGACCCAGGCCTTGCTCCCGCCCCCGCTGAGCGGCGAGCACCTGTAGTACCAGGTCCAATCCGCGGAGAGGCCCCCGGCCTCGGGATCGCCCAGCACCTGTGATACAAAATTGGTGCAGTCCCCGCCATTCCCCGTGCAATCCTTGTATTTCGGGTTGTATTCATGCCAGTATTTATCTGCATAGGCGACCGCAGCCTCACGATTATATTTGCCGGAGGGCAGCCCGGCGGGTGGCTGCTTCCCCCCTCCAATGAGGTTTGTGGTGGGGTTCTTTCCCTGCGAAGGAGGGTTTGATGAGAGTGGCGGAGCAAGTTTAGGGCCCGGACCTGGCGGGGAGGGGGAGTCAGGCCTGTCCGCCGGCCTAACCTCGGGCACGAGGGTATCCTCATCGAGGGGATCCGTGTACCAGTCCCGCTTGATCAGCCACGTCCCGTTTTTATTGACGAACTCCATGGTATGACGGGTCCCGATCTTGAAACCGTCAGCCACCGGCACCGGCCCATTGGGCGCCACGTTCGCCATATCATCGCAAGGGTTATCCCCATAAGAATATCTAAACGCTATATCCTGCGTGAGGTAAACCCAGATGCTATCGCCCCTCGACTCTACGCCCTGTATCCTGAAATTCGACTCAGCGCCGGTGAAGCGTATCCCCCTCCCGGCTGACCATGCCTTGACATATTTTATCCGACGGGTCTCGTGATCAAGCGCCCATCGGCCGTATCTTGTCTCAGTATCATAAAATCTGCTGATAGCCTCATCATCACCAGTAAGCAAAGCGTCCGTCCTGGCCCTCAAGACCATGGTTATGTGACGTGTGAGAACCTCCCGGAGTTCGGAGTTGGCCCGGACCGCGAGCTGGCTATAAATGGCGTAGACCATGGAAAGCCCGAATAACACTGCCGCCCAGGCTAATCTAATCTTCATCTTCCACGACTCCCCCAAGCATTTTTAAAATAAATATATGCGTGGCGTTCTTTACCTATCCTGGCCCCAACCTGATAACCGTTCTCGGCCCCATAAGCCCCATATCCATAAATCTTATAAGCCTTACATATAGAACATAATCGAACCGGCCTCAGCCTTATGAAAACAGTTCTAACATGCCCTGGCTGCCAGTATCATTCTTTTTAGAGGGGTTAGGGAGCTGGTAAAGCGTGTCTACAGTGCTCTTGGCCCTGATCGGGGCCTTCTGCTGGGGGGTCGCGCCGATTTTCGGCAAGCTGGGTCTTACGCGGGTCGATGCCCTGTCCGCCCTATGCGTGAGAACACTCATGGCCGGATTAATGGTCATCTTCTGGCTTCTCATAAGCGGTCACGTCGGCGTCTTCAAGTACGTCCTGCCCCGGTCCTACTTCTTTATCGCCCTCGAGGCCATCCTGGCAACGCTGGTGGGGGATCTTGCATACTATGCAGCTCTGAAGCGGGGCAATGCGGGGCCGGTTATGCTCGTCATGTCGACGTCGCCACTTGTCACGATGGCTATGGCCATGTTTTTCCTGGGGGAGGATCCTTCATGGAAGCAACTGATCGGCGGCATCCTGATCATATGCGGGCTCCTGTTGGTCACGGGCCCGAAATAAAGGAAGAGAGAGCAGGCCCGAGATAAAAGGAAGGGCGGGGTGGGCCGGGGGCAAGCTGGCCAGCGGGTCGCGCGGCCAGTCGGCCAGGTCGATTGAGACCAATCGGGATCGATCGAAAGCAACAGATAGATTGGCCTGGATCAATGACCGGCCGGCCGCCGCGAAATAGGGTGGCTGTTACGCCCGGACCTTAATTAGCAGGTATGACGAGCCTCTGCCCAACCCATAGTGCATTTGGATCGGTGATGCCGTTCCAGTTCATAATCCTCTGGATTGAGGCCTTATACCTGACCGCTATCTGCCAGAGCGTGTCTCCAGGCTCCACAACGTAGATGATGCTGGACTCGCTACCCGACCACCAGGATGGCGACCCGGTATCTCTCCAACCTGACGCGCTCGACGTGTCGATGATTATAACCTGCCCGACCTTGAGGATATCGCTCCACAGGCCGGGATTGAGCTGTTTCAACCTGTATATTGTGGTTCCACTCTTACGAGCTATAATCCACAGGGTGTCACCCTGGCGTACGCGATAGTATTTCGTTCCCTGCCAGGAATCGCCCCTCCCGGGAGTGGGGTTTCCAGGCGCGCCCGGCATGCCCGGGTTGAAGGATTCCGCCAGGATCTTGCCTATGATGGCCAGCTCCTCGGAATCAGACGCCCAGGTTAGCTCGCGAATGGAATTTATGGTCCAGATCGCGTAGGCATCAGGCCCGAACGGCTGGATGAGGCCGATCTCAAAAAATCGGCCGCCATGGAGCACCGCGACTTTGGCCTCGCCCGTCCCAGACCACTGGCCCTTATCTATCTTATCCACGAGCACGAACTTGTCGTTTTCAGGGTCGAAGCCGTAAGCCTTGCCTTCCTCCCTGGCGACCTCGAGCGAGTCCAGGCGCCACGAATCAAGACCCCTGTAAGCCCGCATCTGGGCCTTGCCCAGGGCCTGCCAGTCGAGGGCCACCTGCCCGGTGAACACATTGTTGCTGGTGGGCTCCCCTACATTTACATTCCCAGTATCGGGACGGGGCGCCCTGTATGATGGGTGAAATATCGATGAAAACGAAGAACTCGAAGAATAACGCTCCTCGCCGGATGCCAGGCCTGAAAGGGCCATCATTCCCCCGATGAGCAGGCTCATCGCGAGGACTGTTAGAAACCTGAATCGCCTTCGCAGCTGTCTCTGCATCAGAAGCTTCTCCTCCTTCTCAAACTCAGACTCAACCTCAAAGCATGAATATGCGACTCTGCACCTGCGAATCCACACCTGGATGGTGCCATCGCTCGAGAGCTATAACCAAGCCCACCCCAGGCCTATGATAAACGTTTACCCGGGACGTGTCACCCCACAAATTGTGTCATACCATGCATGCTTAACCTAAATAGAGATGGTATATCTACGATTCCATATACATGCAAGATATATGCAAGAGGCTCATGTTCAACCCTATGTAACCTTAAATAAACATGTAGACTCAAATCTACAGACTCACGTAAGGTAGAATCACCCGTAAGATAGAATCAAATGAAAAAGAAGGAAGAGGGAAGCGCCGCCATGAAATTAACTTCGAGGGGCAACGGGTCGAGGATGAGGTTTCCTCTAAAAAAGGCCTGCCTTGCCGCGGCCGCCTGGTCTTTCGCCCACCAGATTCGCTCGAATTCCTCCCTGGTCGTGAATATCCCGAGGTAGGGCCAGCCGAATTTCGCCCGGACGAGCCGCAGGATATCCTTATAGCTCTTCTTCCACTCGGTTATCACAAGACCGTCGGCGACCAGGGAATCAGTGGTAGTGACCAGGCTGACCCGGCCGCCGGCTTTGCCGACGATCAGGCTCGCCCAGATCTCCCTGCCCGAAAAGATCGCGAGCACCGCCGTCCTGCCGTCAGGCACGCGCACGAGGACGTTCTTCAACCCATTATACGTTATCCCGCGGGGCTTTGCTTCCTTTGATTCCCTCGTGTATATATAAACCGCCCCATCGTCCTGCGCCTGCCCGATCATGTTGAAGAACCAGACCAGATAGTCATCAAAATCCTCGTCCACCTTGAATGATTTCTCCCATGAGGCATAGAGCTGCTGCAGCTTGCTGCGCTCGATGATCACCGTCTCGTCCGCGTTATACTCCTCCGCCAGCTCCCTCCCGCACGACTCGGGGTCGCTGACGCTGACCCCTGATGTGGGGAGGATTCCCAACACGGAATGGTAGACCTTTCTCACCCTGCCGCCATCATGGAGCACATAAACGCGCGGCCTCCCCCTGTATGGTCCCCAGATCAGGTCGTAGAGGCGCCTCCACTGTTTATAGTCAATGTCGAACATTGTCACATTCCGGTCCAGCACTACTTAACGCACCCCCAGATCTTCACCGTATATGGGCTGAGCTTCACCCTGAAACCGCCATCGCGGTCGCACCTTAGCGCGCCCCCGGCCCAGATATCCGAGATCTCCCGCGCCCCCTGAATAGTAATATATCCCTCCTTCTCCTCCGGGGTCGGATTCGCGGCAAATGCTATAGCCCTATATTTAGCTGCCTTGACGGCATCAGAGCCGGCACCAGCGCCAGTGCCCGCACTAGCATCAGCATCAGCACCGACAGCCAGAGGTTCCTGAACTGAATCATGAATCGCCACATCGATCTCCGGGGCGTCGCACCTGATGGGCCTGGGACCCCCCAGGGCGCCAAGCACGCGATCCAGAAGCCTGCCGAAACAGGCGGCATCATTAACATCCTTGATAAGGGGCGGCAAGAAACCCAGGACGCAGATCACACCCTTTCCATGCGGCTTCTGATATGCTATAGTCTCCCCTCCGGCCTTGAGCAGGGGTGTCACCCCGTCGCTATCGCCGAAAATATCGACCTGCCTGAGGTTACAGCCGTCAACCTCCACATCGCCTGCAAACCTGACCGGTCCGGGGAGGATATCTGCGTAGCCGCGGTATTCCTCCATCCGCTCGTTTAGCCATGGTATGCGCGGCCCGATGACGAGCGCCCCTCCATGCTGGACGTAATCAAGTAACCCCGCCTGGACGGTCCCGCCCAGGAAGTCAAAGGTTGGTGTGATTATGGCTCTATAGCCTCGCAGCCTTTCCCCCGGGGCGCCCTCCAGGAGCATCGCCGTGTCTCCTAGGCCAAAGGCGTGCTTAAATAACACCATAGCTTCATAATATGCCTTCCACCAATTTTTGTTCTCGACTTGAATAACATCCCTGAAATCCATTGATTCCCCGGCGACCAGCTCCTCAACAGGAAGCTCATCCCATGCGCCCATGTACCCCCGTGGGAGGCACAAGAGCTGCGCACTCGCCTCGAGGCGATCATATTCCCTGGCTCCAAGCAAAAGGATATCGCATCGCCTGCGAAGACCTGCGAGAGCGAGGTCGGGGTCCTGCAGGATACCGTTGAACTTGGTGTAAAAGTCAAAGAGTTCGCGCCGGATGCGGTTATCCCTTGCGATGGGAGAGCCGGTCCAGCGCTCCCTCTCCACGATCATGTGGAAGTCGAACGCCTTCAGGCCGTGCATGAGGCAGGCTTGCGCGATGAAACGCACATCCTCGACCAGGGGCGGCCGGTCGGCCCACGCCCGAATCCCAGAACTGAATTGAGCTGCGAAGGGAAGGCGGCTCGTCTCAGCGGCAAAGATCGCTTGTTCGCGGATCGCCCAATAGTTTTCCCTAAGGGGATAAACACCTGCGCCCTGGATATCTAAAACCCCCTCGGCTGCAGGGATGTTAAACGGGGTCCTGGCCAAGGCAACAGGATAGTTATGCATCAAGGCCACCCGGCCGTCGCCGCCAATGCCCCTATCCCTCCAGAGCTGGGCTATTCGTTTCAGCCCGTATAGGAGGTAATATTCCTTATACTCCGCCCAATCCAAGTAGTATGGGATATCTTTTTTAGATCCCGGCGCGAAATCGACTGGCGGGCGGATCTTCTCAAATGAAGAATAGGGGCCGCCGTGGCTCTCCAGATTCCCTCTGCCACCATATTTCTCAAGCAGGAACTGGCGATAAAGATTGATAGAAGCAGGGCAGTAATCAAGATCGTAAGTAGAATACCTCGACAGGTAACTCATCTCGTTGTCAATCCAGATGCCGATAACGCCCCCGTCAGGGTGGATGTGCCTCCTGATGATGGGTGCCAGGACATCGAACCAGACGCCAACCTCCATGTAGAATTTATCGCTCGCATAGCTCGGCACCGGGAACTGTTTCGGTGGATCGTTGAGAATCGCTACAACACCGCTGGCCGCCTGAGCCTGGCACTCCGGGTCGAGGATAACCCTTTCGGGGTACCCCCTGAACGTCAACTCGCCGCGCACGTGTGGCCCGGGCTTGATTAGAATCTTAAAGCCTTTCCCCTCCGCGAGAGAAAGAAATGCGTCAATATCCTTTCGCGAGTCGTTCCCGCCGAAATCAAATTCCCCGCGTTTGACCTCATGTACGCTCCAGGGTATGGAGGTCGAGATCATCCTAAAGCCCATCGCCGCGATGCTATCCAGGATATCGCCCCATAGCCCCCTTTCGATGCGCCAGTAGTCCATCGCGCCGCTGCAGAGGCACATATACTCATCATCAATCTGTAGGCCGCCTGGACCCACCTTTATACCCTTTACACCCATTCAAACACCACCTCCTCGCCCTTCCCCTGGCCTCATATCTCTTCTCCTCATATCATATTTATATTTATTTGCTTTGAGACTGCACCTATGATTGCACCTATGACGAGGAAGCAAAAGAGAGCCCCGGCGCTCTTCAGCGCCGGGGCTCCTCCATCCCTTACGGCTATGGCCCTTAAGGTCGCGCCCACCAGGCGGAATATAGGGTTCATTCGCCCGCTTTGCCGCCATCCCCGGGATAGTCCCGGGAAAGGAGGGTGCTGGCTCTCGCGTTTCCCTCTACAAGGTAGATAACCGTCGGTATGAGGACCAGCTGAATCAGTATCCCCGGCAAGCTCTTGACCACCCCGAGCGTGATGGGGTAGAAAACAGGGATCGCCTTGAGGCCAAACAGTGGGAGGATAAACGCCCCGAGCGCCCCGTAGACGATGCGGCCGGCAAACATGGCACATACGAGGGAGATAATGGCATTTTGCCTGAGCCGGCCATACAGGAATCCCGTCAGGAACCCATAAACCGCCAGCTCAACCATCATCATCTGGGCAACGGGCGGCATGAGTGGGGGCATCCCTGTGAAAACCGCGCTCAAGATGGGCGTCAGGAATCCCACCGCCGCCCCGGTGGCCGGGCCAGCAAAGAAGCCTGCGAGGAGAACCGGTATGTGCATGGGCAGGAACACAGGCCCCGCCCCAATGGCGTGAAATGCTATAGGCAGCACGATGCCAAGGGCAATGAACAACGCCCCCCAGACGAGATTACGGGTCTTTGAACGAATTGAGCGAGCCCCAGGATTGACCTTTACCTCTACCATGTCACCGGCCTCCACTCTTCTAAATTTGATTCTTAATACAGAAAGGCATACAAAAAGGCCATGAAGCCTCGCCCGCCATCCTGTGGCGGGATGAAGGCCTTCATGGCCCTTATCATTCCCGGTATTCATCTTTTTCGCGTCCTCACTTTACCTTACTTTGCCTTCCGCGCCCTTAACCCTCCCTCGCTCCCGTCTCCGCCTGCTCCGCCTGCAGGAATTCCCTTACCCGCTGCGCCAGCGCATCAAGCAGCCGTGGGAGAGTCTCGGACTGCACCCCGACAACATCAACCCTGCAACGGTTGATGGGGATCAAGAATTTCCTCGCCTTGCTCCTGGCAACAGCCTCCGCCATCCTGGGGGTCAATTCCCCGAGCATGGAGTGCGCCAACACGATCCCGATGGGCCCGAGGATCAGGTCGACGGCTTCGGCCGTCTGAACCACGGCGTTCTCGCCGGTAGCTCCTTCATCGGCCCCGGCCCTCAGCATCGCCCCGGTGGCGAGGGCGTTGGTGCCGAGCGCAACGAGTTCCACCCGCCCTGCCAGCTCCGGGGGAAGCTCCTTTCTAAGCTTTTCGATTATGCCCCTGCCTATCCCGCCACCCTGGCCGTCTATGACCGCGATGCGCATGATCTCCAATCTCTTGCCGCTGCCTTTATTCATTACTTACTCAACTTATGATTTCGTCATGACCATAATCCATACCTTCGCCTCACTCGGCGCAAATGTACTTTCGACATAAATGCCCGGACTCCTGCCGCAAGCCGGGGAAATCTAAGCCAGCAACGCCGCGGAGGCGGCTACAAGTGGAGGATAACTCGGGAACGCTCAGGCAAACGGCTCGTCCAGGACGAGCGTCTCCTCGCGCCCGCGGCCCACCGAGACGATGGCGATGGAGGCGCCCGTGAGCTCCGCGATTCTATTCAAATAAGCCCTGGCGGCGCCGGGCAGGTCCTCAAAACGCCTCACTGCGCAGGAACCCTCCGGCCAGCCTTCGAGCTCCTCGTAAACCGGCTCGCACCTCTCCAGCACGCGGAGGCTCGTCGGGAAATCCCTTACAACTCTTCCATCACAACGGTATGCCGTGCAGATATTCACCTTCGCAAACCCGGCGAGCGTGTCGAGGTGCATTATGGCGAGGCCGCTCAGCCCATTCACCCGCACCGCGTACCTCACGATCACCGAGTCAAACCACCCGCACCGCCTCGGCCGCCCTGTCGTGGTGCCATATTCCTGGCCCCGCTCCCTTATGGTGTCGCAGACCGGGCCGGAAAGCTCCGTCGGGAAGGGCCCTCCGCCGACGCGCGTGGTATACGCCTTTGCAACACCAATCACCTTATTGATCTTGGTCGGGCCGATGCCAAGCCCCGCCGCGATTCCCCCCGCAGTCGGCCAGGAGCTGGTGACATATGGATAGGTCCCGTGATCGACATCGAGGAGGGTCCCCTGAGCCCCCTCGAAGAGGACGTTCTTGCCGTGATCGATCGCGTCGTTTACCAGGATGGAGGAGTCTGCGACATAACCCCTTATGCGCTCGGCGTAAGGCAAGTACTCCTCCATGATCTGCTCCTTCGTGAAACCCTCGACCCCATAGACCTTTTGAAGCACGGTATTCTTCAACTTGAGCACAACGTCGAGCCGGTCGCTGAAGGCGTCCCTGTCCAGGATGTCCATGATGCGAATGCCGTTACGCGCAATCTTATCGGTGTAGACCGGCCCGATCCCGAGCGCCGTCGTGCCGATCTTCCCGCCACCGCGCATCTCCTCCTCCAGCTTATCCAGGAGCCTATGGTAGGGCATGATAACATGGGCGCTGCCGCTTATGCGGAGCCCGCTCACATCGATCCCCCTCTGCGTGAGGGAGTCCATCTCCTTGATCAGCACCGCCGGGTCGACAACGACCCCGTTACCGATGACGCACGTGGTCCCCTTATAAAGAATGCCTGAGGGCATGAGATGGAGCTTGAATATATCATCGCCCACCTTGACAGTATGACCCGCATTATTTCCACCCTGGTAGCGCGCCACAACATCCGCGCGCGAGGCAAGAAGGTCGGTTATCTTGCCCTTCCCCTCATCTCCCCATTGAGTCCCAACGACGGCTACTGTAGGCAATCGAATCCACCTCCAAATGACTTTACCCGAAACCCGGGCCCCAGACCCAGACTCAGATCCGGACCCGCGCCCGCTATGACTTGCGGCTCTGCTCCAGGTTGCTAAACCTCGAGAACTCCTTCTGAAAGTAAAGCTTGATCGAGCCGGTGGGGCCGTTACGCTGTTTTGCTATGATCACGTCCAGCGTATCCTTGTTCTCGCTCTCCTGCTCGTAGTAATCCTCGCGGTAGAGAAAGATCACAACATCGGCATCCTGCTCGATTGCACCCGACTCCCTCAGGTTCGAGAGCCGCGGCAAGGCCCGCGGGTTTTGCTCGGCTGCGCGGCTGAGCTGGGACAGGGCCATAACGGGCACATTCAACTCCTTGGCCAAGGCCTTGAGCGCCCGCGAAATCTCCGATACCTCCTGCTGCCTGTTTTCAATCCTTCCCCTCCCCTGGAGAAGCTGGAGGTAGTCGACGATGATCATGCCCAGGCCGTGCTGGATCTTCATACGCCTGGCCCTCGCGCGGAGCTCCATGATGGAAATACCCGCGCTATCATCGATGAATATGGGCGCCTCGCTGAGCCTGCCGAGAGCCATCGAGAGTTTGGCCCAGTCCGGGTCCTTGAGAAAGCCTGTCCGCAACCCCTGGTTGTCGACGCCAGCTGCCGAGCAGAGCATCTTCTGCGCCACCTGTTCCTTTGACATCTCCAGGCTGAAGACTGCAACCGGGATCTTCTCGTTTATGGCCACATGCTCCGCGATGTTTAACGCAAAAGTAGTCTTGCCCATGCTCGGCCGGGCCGCGACGATTATGAGATCAGAGGGCTGAAACCCCGATGTGAGGCGGTCGAGATCGGTGAAACCCGACGAAACCCCGGTCACCCCGCCTTTATTGTTATAAAGGTACTCTATCCGCTCAAAGGTGTCGATTAATACAGTCTTGATGTCAACAAAACCCTCGCTCGGCTTGTTCTGGGCTATCCTGAATATTACCTGCTCAGCCTCGTCGAGCGCGAGCTCAACATCCTCGGCGCCCTCGTAGCCGAGCGCGGCGATCTGCGTTCCTGCAACCACAAGGGAACGGAGGATGGATTTATCCTTTACGATCTTTGCATAGTATTCAACATTAGCGGCAGTCGGCACGGTGTTAGCGAGGGCCGTCAGGTATGATACCCCGCCGACCTGCTCCAGGGCATCTCTCTGCCTCAGCTGTTCCGTCACAGTTATGAGGTCAACGGGCTGACCCTTGTCGAAGAGCGAGACTATAACCTCGAAAACGATCCTGTGCGCATCCTTGTAGAAATCCTCTGGAGCCAGGACGTCAAATACCTTGGCAATTGCCTCCCTGCTGATGAGCATGGAGCCGAGGGTAGACTGTTCGGCCTCGATATTCTGCGGAGGAATCCTGTCTACCCCTGCAACAGCCATATATTCACCCCCTGCCTCCGTAGTTCGTTATATATCATAATTATGGTAATTGATAACGGCATTTCCAGGTCGGTATGGATAGTATGGGCCTCACCCTGCCGTATTATTCGATGCCCACCGCCTGATAAAGGGCCGTGCCTCATACATGGCCGGGCTCGAAATCCTGTCGGCCTCAGCTTCAGCTGCAAAAACATGAGGCAAGGCATCCTCGACGGAGCCCACCAGCACAACCTCGACGCCCTTGAGAAAACCGGGCACATTCTTTGCATTCTCCCGGGGCACGATAATCTTTTTCATACCGGCCTGTTTCGCCCCGTATATCTTCTCAAAAACCCCGCCGACCGGCTTCACACGGCCCTGTATTGATATCTCACCGGTTACTGCGACATCCTGCCTAACGGGTTTCGACTGGAGGGCGCTGAGGATGCAAATTAAAACTGCAAGCCCTGCCGAAGGGCCGTCGATCTGCCCCCCTCCAATCACATTCACATGTATATCATAATCGCCGATATCCTCTCCAGTCAATTTCCGTATGACCGAGGCAGCATTGAATACCGAATCCCTCGCCATGCTCCCGGCCGTTTCATTGAATCTGATCTGCCCCTTCCCCTTCTCGCGGGCGGGGAAGGCAACCGCCTCTATCTCCACAACAGAACCTACAAATCCGCTCACCCCGAGCCCGAACACGCGTCCTATTTCAAAGGCATCCCCGGCCTTCACGGTCACATATGGTGCGAGCCTTCCCATCTGGATGACCTCCCACACATCCTGTTCCGTGACCCTGACCCTCTTGTCGTCAGACCTGCCGCCCCCCCGGTAGACGGCGAGCCCATACGCGTCGGCCAGGATGCTGGTGGCCTTCCTGCCCTCAATTGTATAGTCGCTGATTATATCTGCAACCCTGTCCCCCAACACGACCCCGAGCTTGCTTGCGGCCTTCTCCACAATCTCGCGGATATGGGCCGCGGTCAGGGGCTCAAAGAATATCTCGGCGCAGCGCGAACGGATCGCCGGGTTGACCTCCATGGGGTCGCGCGTGGTCGCCCCTATCAGGATGAAATCCGCCGGAGCGCCCTCATCAAAGAGCTTCTTGATGTACTTCGGCACGTGCGGGTCATTTGGATCATAATAGGCCGAGTCGAACATCACCCGCTTGTCCTCCAGCACCTTGAGAAGCTTATTGAGAAGCAGGGGCTCAAGCTCCCCTATCTCATCTATAAACAGCACCCCTCCGTGGGCTTCCGTAACGAGCCCGAGCTTGGGCTCAGGCACCCCTGTTTCCGCGAAATCCCGGCGGGCACCCTGGTAGATCGGGTCATGAACCGAACCGAGCAGGGGGTTTGTAACCTCGCGCGGGTCCCATCTCAGGGTTGTCCCATCCACCTCAACAAACTTTGCATTCCTATCGAACGGGGTATGCTTGCGCTTCTTCGCCTCCTCCAGCGCGAGCCGGGCAACGGTGGTCTTCCCGACCCCCGGAGGGCCGTAAACGATCACATGCTGGGGAAAAGGCGATGCGATCTTGGATAGCAGGGCCTTTATCGCCCTCTCCTGGCCCACCACCTCATCAAAGCTGCTCGGCCTGAGGACCTCCAGAACCGACCTGGAGAGCTTCACCTGCTCAAGCTTTTCAAGCTCAGCGTATTTCTTCAGGGTCTGAGCATTGTCCGGACCTGTATCCTCCTTGAGAATCTGCATCTTGATCTCGCGAACATATTCCTCGTGGCGCTGCTGCATCTTCTCGGCGATCTTCTTCTCAAGCCTATCCTCCAACGTTCGCCGGGCAACGATGTCAGCGATCTCCTCTTCAATCTCGTCGATGATCCCGGGAATGGCCTCCATCCCGGGCACCTCATCTATAGTTGGATCCTCATAAACTAGCCTCTGAAGGGCCAGGACCTTCTCCCCCAGGGCTCCTGACCTCATCAGGTTTAAAGCCTCCAGCTTTCCCGCCTTCAGCACGAGCTTATCCGAGCCGTAAATGTTGGATAGGAGGCCAAAAAGCGCTGTAACCCGCCTCCTGGTCTGCTCATCCTCGGTTAATTTCTCGCTTATATCCCGGTTTACAAACTTGAAGACCTTTTTCATGAAACCCCTCATAGAAACCCTAATCCCCCCTGGGCTCGGCCACGACATCCACCTTGATGCTGGAGGCAATGTCCTGATGAAGCCTGACCGGCACCCTGTACGCCCCTGTAACCTTGATCGGTTCGGGCAATTCGATCTTTCGCTTGTCAATCTCCACACCAAGAACCCTCTTTATGCCATCGGCTATATCCTTGGCCGTGATAGAGCCGAACAGCCTTCCTCCCTCGCCGCTTTTGGCCTGTATAGTGATAGTAGCTGTCTCGAGCTTCTCTGCTGCCCTGCGCGCCTCCTCCGCCAGCCTCGCCTCTTTGCGACGCAACATCTCATTGCGTTCCTCCAGGCTTCTCAGGTTGGACTTTGAGGCTTCTTTTGCAAATCCCCGGGGCAAGAGGTAGTTACGAGCGTACCCCTCGGCAACCTCAACCATCTGCCCCTCCTTCCCAAGGGACTTGATATCCTGCGTCAGGATCACCTTCACCGGTCATCACCATCCTCATATCCCTTCATCTATTTATCTATTACCATGTATATTATTACTTGTTATTACTTGCGCGCCAGCTTCCGGAGGTCGAGCCATGCATCAAATAGCCCCACCCACACCAGCAGCTGCGACAAAAACCTGGTTATGATTATGAAGAAGACCAGGAGCACCCTCATGGCCGTGGAAACACGGTATTTATCCATAAAAAACCAGACGAGGGCCAATCCCTGAATAAGAAAAACATAAGAGAAAACGGTCATTATGTTAAGACCGGCCTTGAACGCGAGATCCATCTTGTGCCCCTGTCCAAGGAGCATTATAGCGCCGCCGGCGATATAGCCCCAGCCCCAGTACCAGGGTATTCGCCATTGTGAAAACTGGGGCAGGGACGCTACCTCGTGCCCGAGCCTCTTCAACACAAGCCGGGCTATGGTAAAGTCGATAAAGGATATCATCGCGACCGCAAGAAACATCGCAGCCGGGAGCGTCATCTTCATTATATCGACGAGCTGCCGGAGGTTCTGCTCGAGCATGGCGAGGTCCTTCTGCGAAAGACCTATCGACCTGTAAATATCAATGGAGCGCCTGAGCCCCTCCTCGACAGCCTGGGTCAGTTGCCCGAGGTTAAAGTCGAACACCAGGATGGAGACTGCGAGGGTCAGGCCGACCGAAACCACGACAGCCACGCCGGTGAGAATTATGGTCCGCGCCGCAGATAGCCTCCGGTTGAGGCAGGCACCAAGGGTTATCCCCACTATACCGACCTTGGCCAGCACCGTCAGACCCTGGAGCGGACCCGTAAGAGCGCTCGTCCCCAATACGGCGATGAACGTCGCGAGGGCCCCCGCCCTCACCCCTCGCCTGACGACGAGGACCACTATGGGGACCGGGTATACAAGCGCAAATATGGGAATGTAGGCGTCCAGGACGCAAAATAGTATAGTTATTGCGGTGAGGAGGGCGCCCTCGACCAACGCCCGCGTGGACATGCGCCCGCCTGCTGGTCCATGCCCGTCTATACCTGCCACTTGGATCCCCTACTTCTTTCTTCCCTTGATGTGGTCCAGAAAGGCGGAGAAATCCCCGTACCACCTCTCGACCTCGTGGTCATTATCCACGTTGAGCCTCGCCATGTGTTCGATCTTAGCATCAAGAGACGCAAAACTCACCCCGAGGCGCCTTCCTAAAAGATAACACCCGATGACCAGATTTGCAAGGGATTCAGCTATAATATCCTCATTATTTTTCAACATCCCTCTAAAAAGCGAAGAAACATTGCTGACCAGTTCGGTTCTGAGCCACTCTATGGTCTTGACGCCTCGAGCTATATCCACTTCGTAACCGGGCCGCTCACCGGGCTGGCCTGAAAAACTCACAGGGAATCCCTCCCTCACTCAGAAGTCAACGTTGCAGGAGGTAGATCGGGTACACCGCCTTCAAGTCCTTCAATATGTTCGTCAACGCCGGCTCTTTCTCCTTCACGATCGAACCCGATCGGTTAAAACAATTGCTGGAATTTCGGCAAACACCAAAAGGGAAGCAAGCGAATAATACCCTTGCTTCCCTCTATGCATACCGCACATTCTATATGTGCATGATGTGCATGCCGTACATCTGCATGCCAGACATCCTACAATCGTAGAAACGTGCATGCCTTAAATATAATACGTAACACCGCATCACACTCTACCGTATCACGCTGCCAATTATATACAACGCCACGTTATTCCTGCTATTCAGCGGTGAAAGGAAGGAGCGCTACATGACGCGCCCGCTTGATTGCGATGGTCAGCTGTCGCTGGTGTTTCGCGCAGTTTCCAGATATACGCCTTGGCAGGATCTTCCCTCTCTCGGTAACATACTTGCGCAGCCTTCCCGTATCCTTGTAATCTATGCTTTCTATCTTATCGACGCAAAAACTGCAGACTCGCCTTTTTGCCCTTCGGCCCCTCTCTCGTCTCATTCAACTACCTCCAATTTTACCTCCGACTCGGTCTCAGAATGGGACTTCATTATCCTCGGGCGGCATCGCGGCTTCATTCTCGTCGGGTGATTCAGCAGGCGTAAAGCCTGGACCCGGACTCGGGCCCGCGGCGCCCTCCCGTGGCCTGCCCAGGAATTCCACCCTGTCGGCAATAACCTCGGTGACTCTGCGCTTCTGGCCCTCAGGGGTTTCGTAGGATCGCACCTGCAGCCTGCCATCGACTCCGGCAAGGCTCCCCTTTGTGAGGTAGTTCGCGCAGTTCTCGGCCTGTGCCCGCCACACTACCACATCGATAAAGTCCGCTTCGCGTTCACCCTGCTGATTGGTGAAAGGCCTGTTCACGGCGATGGTGAAATTCGCAACTGGTATCCCGCTCTGCGTGTACCTCAACTCGGGGTCTCTTGCGAGCCTCCCAACGAGCACCACCCTATTCACGAGCTAGCACCACCCTTAAGAGATATTCAGCCGCGACGGATGATTGATACCCGGCTCTATCGCCTACCAATCACTCGCCTCTTCGCGTTATGAGGAAACGGACCACTCCATCCGTGATCTTCAGCACCCGCTCGAGCTCGCCGGCAACGCCGGCCTCCGCCTTGAAATCGATAAGCACGTAGTAGCCTTCGTTGGAGCCATCGATCTCGTATGCCAGGCGCCTCTTGCCCCACCTGTCGGTTTTCTCGATCTCGCCGCCACCATTCTTGATGAGGTCCTCGAACTTTGTTATGATGGCGTTCATTGCATCTTCCTCGAGGTCGGGCTTGATGATGAACATCACCTCGTAATCCCGCATGGGATTCACCTCCTCCCCATGGACTGCGGCCCCACGCCTTGCGTGGAGCAGGGATGTTTGCTGGTAGTATTATAACATTCGGACAAGGTCATTTCAATCATAAAAATGGATGAAATCGGCAGCAAAATGGGTGAAACCAGCAGCGGCCGCCTCGACCCAGGCCGACCAAACCCGGACCAATCAAACCCGGGATCGCCTCAATTAAACCAAAACCCGGGGCCGGTTCGATTATTCAATTATCGGCTAGACATTGAAGCGAAATAACATAACGTCCCCGTCCTGCACGATATACTCCTTGCCCTCGGTCCTTACAAGCCCCTCTTCGCGCGCCGCGGCCATGGACCCCGCCCTGACCAGGTCATCATAGCTCACAACCTCGGCCTTTATGAATCCGCGCTCCATGTCGCTGTGCACCTTGCCCGCGGCCCGCGGGGCCGTCGCACCGCGGTGGACCGTCCAGGCCCGGACCTCGATTCCCCTGGTTGTAAAGAACGTTATCAGGTCCAAACTCTCATATGCCGCCCTCACAAGGCGGTTTAAGCCTGATTCTGTAAGGCCCAGCATATTAAGATACTCCCTGGCACCATCCGGGTCTGCCTCCGCGAGCTCGGCAACCTCGGCCTCTACCTTGGCGCTCACCGGAATGACGGGGGCAGCCCCGCCGAGGTCCCAGGCAAGGCCAGGGCCCCGGACATAAGCATTACCAACTTCGCCCTCATCTATGTTGGCCACATAGATAACAGGCTTCATCGTCAACAAAAAAAGGCTCTCGAGCCGGCTGCGTTCCTCCTCTGTCATGTTCACGAGCCGGGCAGGCCGCCCGGCGTTCAGGGCGTCCCTCACCCGCATGAGGAGCTCCATCTCCTCCTTGTATTCCTTCTCGCCGCTCTTGAGCATTCGCGATGTGCGTTCGATGCGTTTCTCGAGGGTCTCGAGGTCTGCGAGGATGAGCTCGAGGTTTATGGTTTCGATATCCCTCACGGGGTCAGGCTCGCCTGCAACATGGGGAACGTCTCGGTCACAGAAGCAACGCACAACATGGGCTATGGCGTCGACCTCCCGGATATGCGCGAGAAACCTGTTCCCCAGGCCCTCGCCCCGGCTCGCACCTTTCACCAGGCCGGCGATATCTACAAACTCAATCGTCGCCGGCGTGACCTTCTCGGGTTTGACAATTCCGGCGATGACCGCGAGCCGTTCATCCGGCACCTCCACTACCCCAACATTGGGATCGATAGTGGTGAATGGGTAGCTCGCCACCTGGGCGCCCGCCCTCGTAAGCGCGTTGAAAAGGGTGGACTTGCCGGCATTTGGCAGGCCAACTATTCCTATCCTGAGCATTACCCTTCCTCACCCCCCTCCCCATCTCCATTCCCCTCGATCCCGTGGTCGTGAGCAACAGGCGCATCAGGGGTCTTCACCGCCTTGACGCTCCTCTCGAATTTCGCCCGGGGCAGCATCACGACGCGGCCGCAGCCGAGGCACTTTATCCGGAAATCCGCGCCGACCCGCATGACCTCCCATTCAAAACTCCCGCATGGGTGCTGTTTTCGCATCTGGACGATGTCACCTATCCTGAATTTCATGCATTCCCCCTGCCCTCGCTCTGCCCCTCCCACGGCTCACGCTGTCCAGGTCCCTCGCCTTTCTCCCTCTCCCAGCGGGCCTCGCGCTCGAAGATCACATAGTGGTGCGGATACGGGATCACTATTCCCTCCCTGTCAAACAGGTGCTTGATGCGGAGCTTCAGCTCCCTCTCGACACGCCACTGCTCCATGGGCTTTGTCTTCGCGATGACCATGAGCTTGACCGCCGAGTCCGCAAAATCACTGAGGCCAAGCACGGTCGGGCCCTCAACTATCCCGTCGATCTCGACCTTCGCCTTTTCAAAGTCCTCGCTCAGGAGCTTGATCGCTCGCTCGACATCCGTCTCATATGCGATGCCGATCTCAAACAGGACCCTCATCGCGGCCCCCATATAGTTCGTCACCTTGTTGATCTGGCTGTTGGGGACGATATGTAGCTGCCCCCCGAAATCCCTCACTCGCGTAACCCTCAACCCTATATCCTCGACGATCCCTGAAACATCATTGATGGCAACATAGTCGCCCACGCCGAACTGGTCCTCGAACAAGATGAAGAAGCCGTTGATTACGTCGCGAACCAGGTTCTGCGCTCCAAACCCGACCGCCAGGCCGGCCAGGCCCGCCCCGGCGAGAAGACTCGTCGTGTCGATCCCGAATTCTCCTATAATGGCCATGCCCGCAAAGAAGTATATGACATAACGCACTATGCTCTTCAAAAGGGGCCCGAGGGTTTTCAGCTTCCTCTCATCGAAATAGGGTTTTTTGCCGTTCTGGCCGCCCTGAGCCCTGGATAGAACCGTTTCAATCATTGTGCCACTCAGCCTCACAAGGATAACTGCCAGCACGATGATGACGACTATCCTGAGCGCGCCCTTACTGGCGTTAAAGGCCATTTCCTGAAGCTTCGATACCGGGATCCATTTCGGGATCGCGTCCGTCCATTTAAACATCGAAAGCCCTCCAGCCTCGCCTTCTCATATACCCCACCCTCATACCCCACCCTGACAATTTATGCCTGAACTTATCTTACCATTCCTGGCCAGTAAGCGCAAGACACCAGATGCTACTCAGATACTAACCGGATGCTACCTGAATGCCACCCGAATGCTAGCTGTCGGAGGTCGACTATCAAGTTATGATGTGCTATTTATATTTATAAGCTGCTACAGATTCACAGGATGGATGGTTGGCTCCTACCAGTAGTAACAAGGACGGGGCACATGGCGTGCTCTATCACCCGCTCGGTGACGCTTCCGATCAAGATCCTCCTCGGGCCGCGCATGCCCACCTTCCCCATGACAATCAGGGTTGCATCGCGCGACCTGGCCTCCTCCACGATTTCGAGGTAGGGCACGCCCTTGCGGATAACCTTCTCCATTTTCACGCCAGCGGCGTTGCACATCTTTTCAGCCATATTTAGATTTCTCATGCTATTGGCTTCGAGCTTCCTCTCGGAGTATGCCCTGCCTCGCGTCTCAAACCGTGAAAGCTGCAGCACGACATCCTCGTCCACGACGCTCACCGCTACTATCAGGCCTCCGTCAAACGCCCCGACCGCCCTTATGGCCTCCTCGAGAGCCGCACGCGAAGAGTCCGACCCATCCACAGGAACAATTACGAGGTCAAATAGCGACCGCACTGCCTAACCGCCGCCTTCCTTTCTCCTTTTCCTTTCAGCTCCTTCCGGTCACAGCTTCACTCCCTCAGCTGGTCGCCCTCTGGCCGGTTCCTCCCGGCTCCCCCCGGCTCCAGCCTGGCGCTCGCCCCTGGCCTTCCCGAGCTTCATCACGTAGAGATCCTCCCTCTCCCGCTCCTCGAGCGTTTCCAGGATGAATGCTATGGTCTCTTTATATTGGGGAATAAAAACGTTCTCGAGGGCGTTTATCCTGCGCTGGGCGCGCGCCGCCTCCTCAGCCAGTCGCATGACCGATACTACGGTCTCCGCCATCTCCGCGATAACCTCTAGGGCCTCCTTGAATGCAAGCCTGCTTTCATCAAGTCCGGCCGAGGTTCCAAAGAAGCTATAGTCGAGGAGCTTCTCCTCATCACTGTAATCTATAGTCGGCACAACCACGCCCATGATGCTCCGCTGCCTGATCGCCACGGTTCCCGTCTTTTTCACGGTGAGGGAGGTGCGCCTCACGGCCTCGGTCCCCATGGTGAGATTGGCCCGCCTGAGCGCTGCGAAGGCCTTCTCGAGCCTCTGCTGCACCTCCCGCTGGAGGGCCTCGGCATCCCCGAGAAGCCGGGTGACCTCCATGAGGAGCACATCCCTCTTCTGTTTGAGCAAGTCATGCCCCTGGGACACGAGATCCAGGTCCCTCTGAATTCTCAGGAGACTGCTCCTCGTCGGTGGCACCCGCAGCCTGGCCATACCGGTCCATCACCCCCCCCCCGGCCATCACCATCACCATCGCCGTCACCATCGCCATCACTCTCATCGTCATCACTCTCATCGCCATCACCTTCATCACCATCGCCCTCCGCGCCCCGATGGCCATCGCCTGGAGGGCCATCCCTGCCCGGCATGTAGTTCTCTATCTGCTCCTGGCTCACGCGGTGGAGCTCGTCCCTCGGCAGGAGCGCCAGCGTGCGCCACGCCAGGTCCAGCGTCTGCTCCATAGAACGGTTCTCACCGGGCCCCTGCTTCAAAAACCGCCGCTCAAATTCCTCACCGAACTTCAGATATGCCTTATCAACCTCAGAGAGCTCTTCCTCCCCTATGACGGACGCCAGGGAGCGGACAGCCTTGACCCGGGAATATGCCGCATAGAGCTGGCTTGCCACGTTGGGGTGGTCTCCCCTCGTCATATCTTCCCCTATGCCGTCCTTCATCAACCTCGATAGCGAGGGAAGCACATCTATCGGCGGGTAGATGCCCTTGTGATAGAGATCCCGGCTCAGGACTATCTGCCCCTCCGTGATATATCCCGTCAGGTCCGGGACAGGATGGTTGATATCATCGTTTGGCATGGTGAGGACGGGAAGCTGCGTGATCGAGCCCTGTTTGTTCCTTATGCGGCCCGCCCGCTCATATATGGAGGCCAGGTCGCTGTAGAGGTAGCCAGGATAGCCCTTCCTGCTCGGGAGCTCGCCCCTGACGCTCGATATCTCGCGCAGGGCTTCCGCGTAGTTTGTCATGTCCGTCATAATAACGAGCACGTGTATGCCCACCTCAAACGCCAGGAATTCAGCCAGCGTGAGCGCAGACCGCGGGGTCACCAGGCGCTCGATGGGCGGGTCATCGGCGAGGTTCAAGAACATGATGGTATTTCTCAGGACGCCGCTCTCCTCGAGGCTTCGCCTGAAAAACTCAGCGGTATCGTGCTTCACGCCCATGGCCGCGAAGATTATGGCGAACTCCTCGTCCTGACCCTTCACTCTAGCCTGGCGCGCAATCTGGGCGGCAAGCGCATCGTGCGGGAGGCCCGAGCCCGAGAAGATTGGGAGCTTCTGCCCCCTCACGAGGGTGTTCATGCCGTCGATGGCGGATATGCCCGTCTGAATATAATCCCGGGGATATTCGCGCGCCGTGGGGTTGATGGCAGAGCCCTCGACGCTCCTGAGGTCGTCTGTGATCGGGGCCGGCCCGCCGTCGAGGGGCCTCGCCAGGTAGTCGAATACCCGCCCGAGCATATCCCTTGATACGGGTATTCGCAGCGGGTGGCCAGTAAACCGCACGCGCGTCGTCGTGGCGATGAGGCCCGCTGTGCCCTCGAATACCTGTACTATAGCTGTATCCTCAGACACCTCGAGGACCCGCCCGAGCCTCACCCGCCCCTCGGGCTCCATGACCTCCACCATTTCATCCTGGCCGACCCCGCTGACCCCTTCAACGGCAAGAATGGGGCCGAAGAGCCGGGATGTCCCGAGATATTCTCGTTCCTGTGCTTCTATCATATACTACCACCTATACACTACCACCAACCTAGCACCTGCTACTAACTGCCGGTACCCGTTGCGAGGACCTACGCGCCCAACTGCTCGACCGCTTAACCGCTCAACGATATTCATTCTCCACGCGATCGAACTCCTCGTCAAGCCTCCTGCGGAGGTCATCGAGCTTCTCGAGGTGGTCATTCTCCACCGTGGATTTCATGCGCATCATCTCAGATATGGTTCGAAACCCCGTGACCTTTATAAGGGGCACGCCGGACCTCAGGAGGGCGCTGGCTCTTTCATAGAAGTGCAGGATCATATCCAGCATCTTCGCCTGTTTCTCAGCCGGGCAAAAGCTGTCCACATCGTCAAGGGCGTTTTGCTGGAGGAAGCCCTCCTTGAGCATGTCGGCAACCCTCAAGACCAGCCTCTGATCATCCGGCAGGGCATCAGCCCCGACGAGCCTGGCGATCTGCTGGAGCCGGTCCTCCTCCTGGAGAATCTCCATGGCCTGGTCGCGCCTCTCGCGCCAGCGCGGATCCCACGCCCTCGCGTCGCCCGCGTCGC
The DNA here is from genome assembly GCA_013178125.1 of Bacillota bacterium. Taxonomy (NCBI): domain Bacteria; kingdom Bacillati; phylum Bacillota; species Bacillota bacterium. The sequence continues at coordinate 65,903 of JABLXJ010000007.1, forward strand.
CCGCGTTACCCCTGCCATTACTGTCATTCCTGCTACCCTTGCCACCACTGCCATTACCGGCATCACTATCACCCCCCTCATCCCCGTCGCCCGGCCCCCCCTGCCACCATTCCACCAGCTCATCTATATACTCACTGTAGCTCTCGAGCCAGTTGACGGCCGGGTAGTGCCTGGCATTGGCCAGCTCCTTGTCAAGGGCCCAGAAGCACCTTACAAACCTCTTTGTATGCTGGGTTACAGGCTCGGAGAAATCCCCTCCCGGCGGCGAGACGGCGCCCACTATGCTCACGGAGCCCTGCCTTCCGGACAGGGTCTCGACCAGGCCGCCACGCTCATAGAATTCCGCCAGGCGCGAGGCAAGATACGGCGGGAACCCCTCCTCGGCGGGCATCTCCTCCAGCCGCCCCGAAATCTCGCGCAGCGCCTCGGCCCACCTGGAGGTGGAATCCGCCATCATCGCCACGTGATACCCCATGTCCCGGAAGTACTCGGCGATCGTTATACCCGTGTATATGCTCGCCTCTCGCGCTGCAACCGGCATATTTGATGTATTTGCGATCAGTATGGTCCTTTCCATCAGGGATTTACCGGTCCTCGGGTCCACCAGCTCGGGGAAATCCGAGAGGACCTCCGTCATCTCGTTGCCCCGCTCGCCGCAACCAACATAGATAATAATGTCGGCATCAGACCACTTCGCGAGCTGGTGTTGCATGCTGGTCTTTCCCGTCCCAAACCCGCCGGGGATGGCGGCAACCCCGCCCTTTGCTATGGGGAAGAAGGTATCGATCACGCGCTGCCCCGTCATAAGCGGCACGTAGGGCCCGAGCCTCCTGGCATATGGCCGCCTCCTGCGGACCGGCCAGCGGGTCCGGCAGCGCACCTCGTGCCCACTGTCAAGCCTGGCGATAACATCATCGACCGAGTACTCGCCGTCGCCGGCAGCAAACACAACCCGCCCGGAGATATCGGGGGGCAGCATGACCCTGTGCTCTATAGCCGATGTCTCCTGCACTGTCGCCACAATGGCGCCGCCGGCCAGCCCGTCGCCGGCTTTGACCAGGATGGAAACACTCCATTTCCTGTCGGGGTTCAGGGGCGGGACATTTGCGCCCCTGGCTATGAAAGACCCGTGCCTCTCCCGGATCATCTCGAGAGGCCGCTCGACGCCGTCGAAGATCTGGCCGACGAGCCCGGGCCCGAGATCAACGGCAAGCAGCTGGCCCGTTCCGAACACCTCGGCGCCGGGCTTGAGCCCCTCCGTATTCTCGTAGACCTGGACGGTGGCCGTCTCCCCTTCAAGCCTTATAATCTCCCCCATGAGGCGTTCGGGGCCGACCCAGACATGCTCGAGCATCCGCGCGCGCGTAACATTCTTGCAGCCGACTATGGGGCCGCTGATCCTGTTTATGATACCTACCGGCGTATCACTCATCCTCGTCCTCAATCCCATCTCCGGCGAAAAGCACCTGAGCCACCTTGAACCTGGCGTAGTGAATCTGCCTCTCGAGCCTGCGTTCGAAGGAATTGTCAAACACGGAGTGCCCGTCGGGACTCCGTAGAATGCACCCGCCCGAAATCGGACGGTCGCACTCCTCGATATGCAGGGAAACCCCCGGCCGGCCGGACCTCGAGACCTCGCTGACTATCTCGTGCAGGAGCCCCTCGTGCGCCAGGGCGATATCTTCCTTACGGACCATGATTACAAGCTTCTGGCCGGGAAGCGCGGATACAGCCTCCACGATCAGCCTCCGCAGAAGCTCCGGGTATTCCATGCGGCTGGTTATCTCGCCGAGACGCCGGCGGGCGGCGTCAAACACCTCTTTAACCAGCTTTTCTTTGAAGGCCAGGCTCTTCCTCTGGTTGTCGAGCTCCGCCGCGGCTACTATTCGTCGCCTCTCGGCCCTCGCCCGCTCCTCGGCGATCCTGAGCCTTTCATTGCGCAAGGCCCCGGCCTCGGACCGGGCCCTGGCCAGGATGGCGTCTGCTTCCCGCCTGGCATCGTCGAGCTTCTCCTGCGCGCGCCTTCTCGCTTCTTCATAGATGGCATCGACCAGCATCATCATATCATCCCTGCGTCGTCAGAATTATGGGGCTGCCTCAGGCCCCATATGATGCCCTGCTATGTAGAACCCTGTCCACTGATTTAAATCCCGATAATGCTATGAACCTTCCTGGTGAGGCTCACTTCATCAATAGGGCCCCGCCTATCGGGTATCTCCACAACAAGCGGCATGATCCGCCTGCGCGCCGCTTCAACTCTTGGACGCATGGCCGCGGCCCAGCGCTCGGTAATGAGTATGAGCCCCACATCCGGGGCGGCCAGGGCCCTCTCGAGCGCCGCACCCGCCTCCTCGGGGGTATCAACATGCCACCCCTCGACCCCGGCCAGGCGGAAACCCGTTACCGTATCACGGTCGCCGATCACTATGATATTCATACCATATACCCCGCATATACTCCATGCTCGACGTATATACTCCATGCTCGAGATAGATACCCCAGCCCCAACTTCAGATCCTCGCGAGGATCATGATCGAGATTATGAGCCCGTATATTGCTATACCTTCAGCCAGGCCCACGATGATCAGAGCCCGGCCGAAAGTCTCCGGTCGCTCGCTTATGGCCCCCAGGGCCGCCGCGCCCGCGACGCCCACCGCGTAGCCGGCGCCGAGCGTCGCGAGGCCTGTGGCCAGCGCCGCGGCGACCAGCCCGAGCCCCGGTGCAGCCGCACCGACTGCTGCCTCAGGCGCAGCAAGGGCGCGGCCCGGCAGGAGAAAGCTCTTGACCATAAAGAGGACGGCCGCAAGGGCTACCGCGGACCCCAAGGTCACGATAGCGACAATGACGGCCGCAAGGGCCCTCCATCGCCCCCTCCTCGCGCCATTACCCGCCTTACCCTTACCTTTACCCTTACCATCCACCTCGCCCTGTTGTCCGCTCCCAGCGCTCCCAGCCATGGGTATAAGCACGTCGTCCTGCACGCAGGCTTCACTCCTCTCTTATCTTAAATCCCAGTCGCCAGGGATCGTAAGGCACCCCATCCCCGCTGAGGAACTTCGAAAAGAACTCGTAGAATTCCAATCTCAGGCACTGGATCCCGACGATCATCCCTTCAAGCGCTATGACCCCCGCATTCCCGAGCACGATGGCAACTGCGCTCAGGAGTCGACCGCCCGGGAGCCCCGAGATCGATCCCGCAACAGTGTAGATCGCTATGCCCAGGGCCACGTGGGCTATTGCAAACGCCGGGAGCCTCACAAAAGATATACTGTTTGTCAGGTGCCTGAGGACTATATCGAAGACCCCGAGCAGCGAGGCGAGCAATCCCGTCGACTCACCGGGTCCAGACCCGGACGCGCACCCCGCACCCGCCCCTGGCTCCACCCACCCGTCCTGTTCAATACGGCCGGTCCCGGCAGGCGGCCCTTCATACGTCACCCATCTCATTATGGGCTCCCTGAAAATGAGAACCACGAGCGATGCCGCCGCTATCAGAAGCCCGGCCCTCACCCCGGCTGCCGACCGCGGGACAAGGGCGCTATACGCCGCGCCGAGAAGGGAGAAATAAAATGCCGAGCTCGCCAGGCCGAATTCACCAAGGACGGCCTCACACACCCTTCCCTGCCTCAGATTATTAATGAAGTAGATAACCAGGCCCGCGGTATTCTGGAAGATTCCATATAGAACCCCAACAACCAGAAAAGAGCTTATATTCTCAATCGGGCGCTCCCATATGGCCGGGATAAGGCCCTCCCGCCCGAAGGCGCTTCCATAGAGCAACCCGAAGATGCTTGCCGAGAGCCCGCACAACAGGAGGAAGCTCGATGCACCCGAGAATTGCCTGAGCGCCCCCGGGGGCCTCAGGGCCAGGAGCGCGCCCAGGGCGACAATGACCAGCCCCTGGCCAAGGTCGCCAAACATGAAGCCAAACATGAATACATATGTGAGGGCAAGGAGCATTGTGGGGTCGAGTTCACCGTAACGCGGGCGCCCATATGTTATGGTCAGCCCCTCGAATGGCCTCAAAAACCCCGGATTCCGCAACAGCGTCGGGGCCACCAGCGGTGACGGCCGCTTTCGCCCATTGAAGGTGCCCCCGGGGGTGATCCCCGTGCCCGAGGTGCCGGCGCCCGGGGGAATCGCCCGCGCCTCGAACACCAGCCGGCCTGCGGTCGCCTCCTCCAGGTCCCGTTTCACCGGCTCCGCCTCATCGCTGGGAACGAATCCCGAGATGAGGGCCGTTTGTTCGGTGCCGCCGAAATGCGTGTAAAACTCCAGCACAGACCCGTTGAACCTCACACGGTCGAGCAGGTTCTGGATGGTCTTGCCCCATCGTTCTCCGAGAGCCGCGAGGTTCTTCATCTCCTGTTTTAACACCCCGTCCAGGCCGAGCGCGTCCTCCTCGAGGCGTCTGAGAGCATCCCGGGGGGTGCCGGATAGCTCCTCCCCCAGCTCGACGGGCTTGAAGTATGCCCCCTTGAGAGCGGCTCTGAGCCTCGCCTCCAGGTGCCTGAGCGTCGCCGCCGCAATAAACACCTCGTCCCTGGTAAAGGAGTAGGGAACAATCACGCTAGGCATCTCCCTCAGGCTCTCCTCCAGGCGCGCCAGGTTCGCCCTCGGCACGTGCCCGATGGTCACATAGACGAATTCGAGATCCCTGAGCCCTCCGAGGTCAATATCCAACGATTGGATTCCCGCGAGTTGCCTGCGCAGGGATTCATTGCGCTCCCTCCTCGCCTTCAAGACACTCACCCTCCCGGTGACGGCCCCCACGGCCGGCTCGATCTCCCGGTCGAGGATCGCGGCCGCATCCCCGGCCACCCGGACCGGGTCGAGGTCCACCGGCCCGCCCCCCAGGTGTATATGTGATTCACGAGATCTGCGGCCCGTCTGCGCCACCGCCGCCGGCAAACTCAGGGGAGCCGCATCAAACTCCCCCTGGATGGAAGCCAGTCTCTTCTCCAGGCCGGACAGCCTGGCCAGGGGCTCTTTGTCCTTTACCAGGTCTGTGAGCCTATCCGCCAGGCCTCCGGGGTATATATCACGGATTTCACTGATTTCAATAATATGTAAGGAAGCCCTGCGGCCCAGGGCCGCCGTTACAGTCGGGAGGTCGCGACGCAATATTAATGCCCCGATAAAGCTCATCTCTACAGGCACCCACACGCTGTCTCACCTTTTCCTGCCCTGGTCCTGGTGGATGAGAAAGGAGGCGATCTCTGTGTCCGGCATCCCATATCGCCTGCTTTCCAGCACAGTTATAATCTCATCCAGCTCGATCCGCTTGACTATCAGGTAGCCCGCCACCATGCCAAGCGAGAAAGGGCCCCGGATAATAGCCCTCCACGCCCTGCGCCATAGACGCCGCCTCAGGAGAACGTCAAGGTGAATGAGATCCAGCTGCCGGCCCCGCCGCGACTCCTCCACCAGGGCCCCGAAATCGCGGGGCAGGGCGGAGGCTATCTCAGCCGGATCCTCGGACCTGGCCACCTTCCAGAGCATCTCGTCGGTGAGCTCCAGGCCGGAGGGCGCGATATAGTTGAAGATCTCCTCCGGCTCGAGGCCGAAGTTGAACCGGTATCGTAGCACCCACAGGAGATTCCTGGCATCTATTTCTGGACCTACAGCGGCAAGCATGGACCTCCGGTCCTCATCACTAAGCACCTCGAGGCCAGCCAGGAGGCCTCTGAAATACTGTAAATCAAGCGCCACCTCTACAGGGAAAAGGGTCTTTTCGGCTCTATATCGGTCCAGGGCGTGATCGAGGGTCTCGCCGTAGGGCGAGCCCTTCAGGGCCTCCACCAGAGCGGCAACGCTCGTGGATTCCACAAGCCTGTCCACGTCAACCCTCCCGAGGGGGCCCATCTCAAAAAGGAATCCTCTCATCGCCCCGGGATCCTCGCCACCCTCGATGGCGCCAAACACGGCCTTTATGTTTGTTATCTCATAGCGCGCCATGAGCAGCGTGAGGGCCTGGCGGTGCGCCCTCCCGAGGAAGTGCCATATCCTGATGGCGTCATCGATCAGGCTCTGGCGCAGCGCATGCTCGACCTCGCGAAAGACCCGCCGCGCCCTTGGCACCTTCGCCATTGCTCCCCCGTAGGGGGTCCGCTCGAGGAATGCAAAGGCGGCTGATACATCCTCGCTCCTTGCGAGGGCGTCGACCCCCTGCGGGCCTATGAGCCTCCCTAAGAGGCCCCGGGTAATGGCCTGGGCAGCTGCTAAATCCTTGACGCTCAAACGGGACCGCCCCGCTTCCCCGGCCCTTTTCCCCCCGCATCTCCATCTCCATTTCCATCTCCAGGAGCGGCACCAGGGGAACCTCCAACAGCCTCTCCGGCAGAGCCGCCATACCAGGCTATGTGCAGCACCATATCAACGGCCTGCTCCAATCTCGCCCTGGCCCCCTCCTCCAGCATGGCATTCATCCGGGCGGCCTCCTCACGAAGGCGGGAAGCTGCCTGATCCGCCTCGCGGCGCGCTCCGGACACGAGATCCCGAGCTTCCCTGTCAGCCCTTTCGGATGCCTGCGCAACAAGGGACCGCGCATCCTCACGCGCCTGCTTCACCATGGCCTCACCCTGCTTGGCGGCGCTCTCCAGGATGTCCCTGCCCTCTTCCTCTGCCTTCAAGACTCGATAAAGGACTTCTCCGATGGCCATATATGAAATGAGGCCCCCCTACAATCGCCAATCGCCCGGGCCTGGGTCCAGCTGGATCCACCGGATCCCGGTCAAAGATTAGGGTGCCTCAACCATTCGCAGTCTATGCTCCGGGTCAATCAAACTGCTCCGGACCAATCATATCACGGGCCAATCAAACCCTCTCGTTCTTCCAAGCGCCTGTCCTGAAGCGCATATAGATTATGGCGGACCTCACGCACTGGTCAACGGCCATAGCTATCCAGGCGCCGAGCAGCTCGAGCCTGAAGACGACCGCGAGGATATAGCCCAGGACCACCCGCACGCCCCAAATCCCTATAAAGGTCGAATAGAGAGGCCATTTGGTGTCGCCCGCCCCGCGCAAGCCGCCCGCCAGGATGAACTGCGTGGACTGGGCGGGCTGAACCAATCCTATGATCTTCAAGACCATGGCCGTCTTCGCGATAACAGTGGGATCGCTGGTGTATAGGGCCGCGATCTGGCGTCCGAAGAAGAAAAACCCCGCAGCCATCGTGCCCGATACGATCATGCCGAGCTTCCGGGTCTCCAGGGCCGCTCGCTGTGCAAAGGCGTGGCTCCCCGCGCCCAGCCCCTGACCGACGAGCGTGGTCGCGGCAACGCTGAAGGCCTGGCCCGGCATGAAGGAAAGGCCGAGAATGTTCATGGCGATCTGGTGCGCGGCGAAGGTGACGGTTCCAAAACCAGCGACGATCCTCACATACGCCAGCTGCCCGCCCCTGAGGATGAACTGCTCCACCGCCGCCGGGAAGCCTATCCTCAAAATCCGTTTCACAAGGTCCGGGTCGATAGAATACCTATCCCTCAGGGACAGGGCGATAACCGAGCCCCCGCCGTAGATGACTCGCAGGATCATGGCACACGCAACGAACCTGGAGAAGGTTGTGGATATGGCGGCGCCGGCCACCCCGAGCACCGGAAAGCCCAACTTCCCGTATATAAGCGCGTAGTTCCCGATCACGTTCAAGAGGTTGGCTATGACATTGATACGCATCGGGGTCCTGGTATCCCCCGCCCCCCTTAAGGCCGATGAGAGGCTCATCGAGAGCGTGACGAAAAGCCCACCCATCGCTATGAATTGCATGTAGCTGGTCCCAAGGGGCATGACGTCCTCTGCGGCTCCCATCAGGCGAATGATATCCCCGGCCAACATATACCCGAGGACTGAAAACGCGATCCCCATTATGCAGGTGAGAATCATAGATTGCCTGGTCGTGGCATTCGCCTCATCAGGCCTTCCCGACCCTATTGCGCGGGCCACTATGGCCGTGGTGCCCACATTGAGGGCCATGAAAACAGCAAGGGCCAGGAACATCGGTTGATTGGTGAGACCCACCGCGGTAATAGCTGCAGGGCCGAGCCGACCCACCATGATCATGTCGACCATCCCGACGAGGGTTACGAGGATCATCTCGATGAGAGCGGGCCAGGACAGGGCTATGACCCTCTGCCTTATCGTCTTGACTCTTTCAATCCCGGTGCCGCCGGGTGCCTCATCCCTGGCCACTTCATCCCCGGGTGCCTCGTATCTTGCTCTATTCCCAATATCAGTATCGCACGTTTCCTCAATATCACACGTTTCCATGGTAATATTGCCAGCCCCCATTCAGCCCCCATAATGGACAGGGCTCGCTACCCACACAGCTCGCCCCTTCAAAGTCCGCCCTTTCGATTATGAGAATGATGCTATGGCAGGAAATTAACCAAATTATACTACTTATAACCCTAAGCGTCCAGTGAACGCCCTATGCCGCCTTGGAATACAACAGCCATGAAACGGGCAAGTATTAAAGGGATTAGGGAATCATCATCAGGTATTCAGGGAACGAGGGATTCAACGAAGGGTTCAAGGAGGGGTACGAAACCATGAGCGGCATGGGCGACAAGGTTCGCACGCCCAGAAAGGCCCTCTACGCAGCACTAGCACTGGCCTTGCTCGGGATCGGGATCATCTTAGGGATGGGGAGCGTGGCGCTCTGGCCCCGGATCTTTCAGTCCGCCCTCCGATGGCGATTCCTTGGAGGGCTGGCCCCGGGCGGGTTTAGCGACGGACCGGAGAAGCTCCACAGGGTCCCCGAACCGGCTGATCTCGTGAAGCTCTATCCTGACATAGTTGTGAGACAGTGGTCACCAAAATCGCCTTCCGTGGCGCTTACCTTCGACGACGGGCCTGATACCGAGTATACGCCGAAGATATTGGACATATTGCGTAAGTACAACGTCAGGGCTACCTTCTTCTTGATTGGGAAGAGCGCTGAAAGACACCCTGATATAGTAAAACGCATCGTCGTAGAGGGTCATGCCATAGGGAACCACACCTACCACCATGGCAACCTTGCAAATATGGCTCCGTGGCAGGTGGTCATGGAGCTAAAAAGGGCTAACACGGCCCTGGCCCGGATAACGAACGAATGGCCGCTGGCGGTGAGGCCGCCTTACGGGGCACTAGACCCGCTTGCGGTGGAGGCCATAGGCAGAGAGGGTTACAGGGTGGTCCTGTGGACGATCGACTCGCTGGACTGGCACGGGCTCTCGGCGGAAAAGGTGCTCGCCAATGTGATGCCGGTGCTCAAAAGCGGGGTGATCGTGCTCCATCATTCCGCGGGTGGGCCCCAGGAGGACCTCGGGGGAATGCTGGATGCCCTCCCCACGATCATAGAGACCCTCCAGCAACAGGGCTACCTCTTCGTGACGATCCCTGAAGTCCTCGAGCAGCATGATGCTGCGCGAAAAGCTATGACGCGCGAAAGGCCATGAAGTCGCCCAACTACCACCAGACCGATTTCAGCGGCTTCTTGATGATCAATGGCTTCAAGAATTCAATAGCCTTTTCGCATCCATCCTCCCTGGACATGACGGGGTCTTCATGTTCGAAGGAAAGAACATAATCGTAACCCACGCTGACCAAGGCGCTCAACACGCGGCGCCACGGCACATCGCCCCACCCGGGCACCCGGAAACGGAAACCCCTGTCCGGCCGCATCCAGCTTCCGGTCGGGATCACCCCCGATCTTCTCACCTCGTCCGGTTGAATCTCGGCATCCTTGGCATGAGCGTGATATATCCGAGAACCAAACCGCTTGATGAAGACCACAGGGTCGATCAGTTGCCATACCAGGTGGCTGGGATCGAAATTGAAGCCGAATTCCGGCCTTTCATCCAGGGCCTTAAGGGCCCGCTCTGCGGTTTCAATATTGTAAGCTATCTCCGTTGGATGGACTTCGAAGGCAAATTTGACACCATACCGTTTAAAATGATCAAGAATATACCCCCATCGTTCGGCGAACAGGTCCCATGCTCGCTCATAAACCTCTTCATTCTTTGGAGGGAATATATACCACTTATCCCAAACGTGCGACCCTACAAACCCGGTAACCACGGGAACACCCAGCTCTGAGGCGGCCTGCGCCGTCTTGATCATGCGCTCAGTCGCATACTTCACCCTTTCCTTGGAATCTTTTACGGGCGCCCATTCATCCATCGTTTCGTCCACCGGACCGAGCACCATCTGCCCTTCAGCGCCATTACCCAAGGCGGAGATCTCGAGACCGTACTTGCTCAGCAAGGATTTGACAGACTTGTCGCCTTTAATCACCTTATCCAGGTCGAGATGCCCATTATTTGCCCACGCTGGCAGCTCCACGGCCTGGTAACCGAGGGCTGAGACATAGCGGGCAACCTCTTCCAGGGGTTTATCTAGATATAAGAATGTAAATATCCCTATCTTCATTGATCCTCACCTTCCTCCTTTCCGACGGCTGGTGTAGCTGATGATCAAGATGAGTAAGAGCAAGCCAAAGGTGATTTGTCTTACTGCCTCCGTCGTTCGCAGGGCCACCAGGATGCTGTTGAGCGTGGTTAAGATTATGCACCCTGTCACAGCGCCTATGTAGTTCCCGCTTCCTCCCGCAAGAGATATCCCGCCGATAGCCACTGCAGCGATGGATGGCATGGTATATGTTGCTCCGAGATTGAGGTAGGGCGTCCCGGTATAGCTCAACACCAGCAACCCTGCCGCGCAAGCAATAGCCCCGCAGGCGCCGTATACAAATACCCGGAAACGCCGGACCATTACCCCGCTGAGTTCCGCGGTGAGGCTATTGCTCCCGACCCCATATAGGATGCTGCCCCATCTGGTTTTAGCAAGGACAAAGGTCATCGAAAGGATGGCCAGAACCCAGAGGAGGATCAGGTAGGGCACGTTGAGAACCTTCCCACTCCCGATTATCTCCAGAAACCGAGGCGCGCTCCCCGTCGGGAAGCCCCTGGTGATGATGAGCGAAGTCCCCTCCACCACGCTCGCCATGGCCAGGGTCATAATGATGGGCGGGATTTGGATATAGGAGATGGCCAATCCGCTCAGGAGTCCTATTCCCAACCCCACCGCCGGGACGAAGATGAGAGCCTTGGGGATGTTGATGTCCTGGCCGTTGAGAAGGTAGGCGGAAATCACCACCCCCAGGGAGACAACGGATCCCACGGAGAGATCTATACCCTCCTCGCCCGAAATGACCACCAGCGTCTGCCCTAGAGTGACAATGCCCAGGAAGACCGACAGCCTCAGGATCGACATGACGTGGGAAAAGCTCATGAAACCAGGGAGGATCACCTCGCCCAGCACAAAGAGAAGGAGGATGGCCAAGATGGAAATAGACAGCCTGGAGAGAAGCACAGCCCTGGTGAAACCCTGTAAAGAGACCCGTAAAAGGGTCCGATTCAACCCCTCATTGCTCATAGTTGAAACCCCCTCGGATAAAACCCCCTTGCATTAGGGGCGGCTCAGGAGGCTCAAGCGGCTGACCTCGCCCTGATGTATTTGGGTATGGCTGCGACGGCCAGGGAGAAGATGATAATGATTCCCTTCATGAATTCCTGGTAAAATGATGTAATATTGGCGAAATAAAGGACGTTGATGAGCAAGCCGAGTATCAGGGCGCCCATGATGGGCCCGGCAATGCTGCCTTTGCCGCCGGAGAAGGAAAGGCCCCCGATAATGGCAGCAGCCACCGAGTTCAGGGTATACCCCAGGCCGCTGCGGGCATCCCCGGTAGCCGTCTGAGCCACGACGCAGATAGCTGCCAGAGCGACAAAGATGCCGCTGAGCAAGAACACCTTGATCTTGGTCCAGAATACGTTGACACCGTTGGCGTAAGCAGCATCCTCATTTCCTCCGACGGCGTAGAGATGTTTGTAGAAGCGTAGCCTGCTGATGATAAAAAGAAATGCAAAGGCTCCAATTAAAAAGAGGAAAGCGGCTGGGAATTGAGGTAAGAGGTCCGTTCGATATATCTTGCCGAAGGAACTGGGGATATACCCTCCCGGGGTCGGCATGAAGTATAGAGCGATTCCGAACCAGAGGACCGAGGTCGCATAGGTGGTCAACAAGGGAGGAGGGCCAAAGTAGCTGATGATAAAGCCGTTAATGAAGCTTATAAGGAGAGAGAGGCCGATGGCGCATAAAACGGTGAAAAAAATGCTCCCCGGCGAGTCACCCATCATAGATGCCATCAATACAGTAAGAAGAGAGATGCTCGCTCCAACGGAAAGGTCCACGCATCCCCCCAAAATCACCAGCCCCTGAGCGATGCTGGCGAGAATGAGGGGGGAGAACGTGAGCAGGTTGGACTTGATCGCCCGGTAGGTAAAGAAGTTGAACTGGAGCGATGCATTGAGAATCACGATGACGATCAGGATCAAAAAGCTCGGAAACGATGGATTCTGAAGGATATTCCTCAGTGTCAGGGTATTTTTCAGAGAGGACCTCGTTCTCATTTTTCCACCTCTTGTGTTTCGCTTGTCTTCCACGGGTTATTCTATTATCTCTTGGATCCTATCTCGCGGATCTTGACTTTGCTCAGCACCCAGCACTCAACATCCAGCATCCAGCGCTCAGCACTCAGCACCCAACACTCAGCGCACCCGAAGGGAGGAGGCTACCAGCCTTTCCTCGCAAAGGCCATCCCCGCAGATCTCGTCCACGATCTGTCCCTCAAATACCGTGAGCACTCGATCACAATTCAAAATCAGCTCCTCGTTGTCGCTGGCATACAGGAGAACCGAGACCCCTTGATTTGCCAGATCGGCAATTATCCTGTAGAGATTACGCCGGGTCTCGACATCCACCCCCTTGGTGGGATCGTTGAGCAGAAGAACCCGGGGGAAGAGCGATAGCCATTTCCCCACCACGATTTTTTGTTGATTCCCGCCGCTAAGGTGGGAAACCACCATATTGGGATCGGGAGGAATCAATGACACAGCCTCGATTGCCGCCCTAGCTTCCTCTTTCAGCTGCTTGAGGGGAAGCACGAAACGTTGCCTTCGAAGCGCAAACCTGGGATAGGCCAGATTGAAAAAGGCCGTATGATTGAGAAAGAGGCCCTCCCTTTGACGGTCTCCCGGGACCAGAAAAACTCCATTCTGAATAGCATGCCGGGGGTGCTTGATGTTTACAGTCTGCCCGTTGATCCTGATGCTTCCCGAGCTTTTCCTCAAGTAACCAGCCAGGATGAGCAGTATTTCCTCCTGACCCTGGCCGTTGAGGCCCCCCAGCCCCACCACTTCCCCCCTTCTAATCTGGAAGCTGATATTGTGCAGCTTATCCCTCCTGCACAGGTTCTCCACCTCCAGGCAGGTGGGGATGTTCTCGAGATTCCTGGAGGGAGACCTCCGGTGAGCCCCGCTCTCTTCCCCGTTCTCCGCTTTTCCAGTAATGAGCGAGACCACGAGCTTACCGTCTCTCGGTTCATGATGAAAGTCGACTCCGCCCACGGTCCGCCCGTTCCGGAAGGCTATCAGCCGGTCGCATATGCGGGTGATCTCCCAAATGCGGTGGGAGATGAAAATCACCGATGTCCCGCTCTCCTTCAATTGGAGAAGCTTCTCGAACAGCATCTCGACGTGCTTAAACCCTAAAGAGGCGGTAGGCTCATCCAGGATCAAAATCCTGGGTCTCCTGGAGAGCGCCTTGGCGATCTCGAGAAGCTGTTTTTCGGCGGGGGTCAGGTTGACCACCTTTTGATGGATATCGATGTTCACCTGGAGCTCGTCAAGCGCCTTTTGTGCGTTTTCCAGAGCGCGATCCTCTTTCAAAATGCCAAGCCAGGTGGTCTCCTCGCGACCCAGATTGATATTCTCCCAGACGCTCATTTCCGGGATGAGGCTCAGGTTCTGGTGCACCATGGATATCCTCAGTTTTTCGGCATCGAGGTGCGATGTGAAGTTGATCCGCCTGCCGTAGAGATACAGCTCTCCCCCGTCGGGTTTGAGCAGGCCGCTGATGATGCGGGCAAAAGTGGTCTTGCCTGAGCCGTTCGCTCCCACCAGGCCGCAAATCTCGCCTTCTTTGAGGGAAAAGCTGGCGTCAGCTAAGGCGACCACGCCATCAAAGGCTTTGAGGATGTTTTTCGCTTCCAGGATATACATAAGTGCCTCTTCGCGCCCTTTCTCGGTGTTTCCCCGGAGGGGTCATGGTCGGTTTCCCTGGAGGGGTGGTGGTCATCGGAGGGGGGTAGGCCCCCCTCCGGATCAAGCAACAGCTTATTAAATCAATCAGCGGTTACCAATTGATTACCAACCGTCAATCAGAAGTCATCAATCGCCAATCAGGAAGCAGCCGTTATTCCATTACTGGAAGAGCTCATCTAGTTCCTTCTGGCTATACCACGAGTTCACATAGTAGGAATCCGCCCAGTCTTTGTACTGCTTGTAGATCTGATCGATGTTCTTGTTGTCTACTATGAGGTTGGGCCTGGTGTAAATGACATGGCCATTGACCAGGACCTCGGGTTTGAGCTTCTTGCCCTGGAGCAGGCGCAGGCCGACCCCCAAGGCGATATTGACATATCCGGGCGGGTTCACGATTCCGAAGGTGGAAAAGCCCTGCTTGTCTTTCATTTCCTTCCATTTCTTGATGAAGGCGACCTGGGTTTCCCCGGTTACCACCGGCACCTTCCTGCCTGCGGCTTCAAATGCTCTGATGATGCCCAGGGTCATCCCATCCTGGGTCAGAACCCCGTCGATCTTGGGGAAGGAGGCCAGCAAGTCACTCATCACCTGCTGGGCCGCAGCCTGGTCCCAGTTCCCGTTGGCCTTGGCCAGGAGCTTGATATTCGGGTATTTGGCCAGCACCTTCTCCGCAGCCTGATCCCTCTGAATATTGCCCGGCTGATCGGCGATCCCGCTGATGTAGACGATATTTCCCTTGTAATTGAGTTGTTTGCAGAACCATTCCGCCAGCGGGGTCATCCACCAGTCCTGATTCATGTAGATGTCCAGGACCTTGGGGTTGTCAATGGGCATGTCGTAGACAACAACCAGGATCCCCGCTTCCTGAGCTTCCTCGATAACAGGGTTCAGCGCGGTGGAGGAGTTGGGGTTGATGAGGAGAAGATCGACCCCGCTCGCGATCAGGTTCCGAATCTGCGCGATCTGGGTGCCAACGTCCGGCCCCGCGTTTTGGATGATGAGCCTATCCACCAGCCCTTGCTTCTTGTAAAATTCGAACTCTTGGTGTAAGCTCTCGATCATCTGGACCCGCCAGCTGTGGGTAAATGGACCGTTGCTGAGGCCAACAGTGTACGGCGGCCCGCCCTTTTTGGCAAAGGCGGTAAAAGAAAGAGCCAGAACCAACATGAGCGTTACCAACAGTATTCTCAAAAACCACCGCTTCATTTCCTTCACTCCCTCGTAAGTCTTATGGCTATTCTCCCCTGTGGCTACTCTGGATCGATCCCCGCATAGGCACTCTGCTCTGGTGCCCGCTGGCACTCGCTGATGCCCGCCGGCCCTCGCCGGCCGATGGCGTCCTCACCAATGACACCTTCACCAATGGCATCTTCACCTTTACCTCTTCCCGGGATCACCTTCCCTTCTACACATGCGTACGAGTACATATGCCTATAGAGCGAATCTAGCCTGAGCCAACCGGCTGGCAATGGCGGATTCAGGCTGTTCGTGCTCATTCCGGAGCGCAAGCAATGCCGGGCCGAGTATGGCATAATTCCCCCTATTCTCCCCGAGCATGATCCTGGTTCTCCTGACCCCTCTCCGGGGCACGGACCGGTCCACCATTTCTATGATGGGATCGAGCAATACCTCCCGTGCCTGCGCCATCTCCCCCTGGACGATTACAAGCTCGGGATCAAAGAGGGTGATGAAAGTAGCTAGAGCGAGACCGATATACCTTCCGGCATGGTTGATCGCCCGGCAGGCCAGTTCATCACCGTCTAAAGCCGCCTGAGCAACCATGTTGATTGTAACTATATCAAGGTTTCCATTGCATAGATCTCTCATGCGGCTAGACGTTCCCCTCTCTAGCTCGGAGACGACGCGCCTGACTATCGCGCGCCCACCCGCCATAGCTTCAAGGCACCCATAATTCCCGCACACGCACCTCGGGCCATCCTGATCCACAATAATATGCCCTATTTCCCCGGCCATTCCATTCATGCCCCTGTAGAGCTCCCCATTGAGAAAAACACCGCACCCTATACCGGCATCCACATGGATGATCAAAACATTATCCACCCTCTGGGCTGGCCCCGACATCTTCTCTGCAAGGCTCTCAGCCCGCGCATCATTTTCCATTACAACTGGAAGCCCTAGTTTTCTGCTAATTATTGAACCAACGTCGGCGCCCTCGAGGAATGGGAAGTGGGGCGAGAAGAGCAATCTGCCAGTCTGGGTATCTACAACCCCGTGAACGCCCAGACCTATAGCAGCGATCTTCGTCCTCTCGATCCCGGCCCTGTCGGTTCCAGCTCTATAGATTACCTCATCGATAAACCTCAAGATATCGCTTATGACTCTTTCCGGTGAAGCCCAGACACCGAAATCCGAAGTAGGTTTCTTATATGCCGCTACAATATTTCCCCCTAAATCCACGATGCCCCCCTGGACATAGTCGCTCCTGATCTCCAAGCCCACAACGTAGCATACGTCAGAGTTCAAGTAGAGATATATGGGCCTCTTGCCACCCTTGCTGCTAGCCTTGCCCACCCCTTTTTCGACGACAATTCCTTCTTCAATTAACATCGAAACAATGTTTGAAACCGTCCCAGGGGTAAGCCCAGTTATCCGGCTTATATCAGCCCGTGAAACCGGCTGATTCGTCCGTAAGCATTCCAGGATGATGCTCCTATTCACCATTCTTGATAACTTCGCGCCACCAAGCACCCGGATATCATCCTCTTCAAGGCGTCTCAGATAACCTCGATATATGGCGATATATGATTAGTTTAAGAGATAAACTTACATACCTGGGAAAACGGTGAGCCAAAATGATGTGGTATTAGGTCAAAATATAATGAGATAATCGGGTGGAAGCCCGTTATTTCTATCGCCGTGCACCTAAACGGGCCTAAGGTTCATAGACCTCTGGTTCATGGTAAGTTCATTCATTACGGTTATTATTATTACAACTACGACAAATGTTCATAAAATCCTTCTATCGAAAGAAAATTTTGGAGATGGGAACCTTCTTGCCTGATGAGGACTTCCGCCGCACCGATGCAGACGAGGTAAGGAAGCTTAAGTTTCCCGGGCGAGTGCTCGAGCCATTGTCGGGCTGATGGCCAGCACTGCCGGCACCGGCCCGTTCAACCGTCGCTCCTGACGCATGCGTCGGCGGTTGGCATGCCACAGGCGCCAGGTGACCCTCAGGAGAAAAAGCAAGCGGCGCGGGCTTGAACGCCCCCACATCCACAATGCCGATCTGAGCAGGCTCCCTATGCCCCTCTCCCGTCCCATTTCATAGCCTCCCCGCTGTCCTTGAATCCATCGCCATTGAATCCGTCGCCAGGCGGCAACAGGTCGAATCATGGTGACATGCCGAATCATGTCCCAGGATTTTTTGGCCGAGCACAGAATATCTTATCGGGCAGGATTCGTCAAGATTGATATTCGTGCGCCCCTGGGGGAACGCGTAGTGCCAACAGGCAGCCGGTTTATAATGAGGGAACTTACACAAAGTGACGTAACATTGATAGCCGAGGTAACCCGAAAGGCGTTTTCAGAACCATATTATATTCAGTCTGGTTTACCTCAGTCAGGCGCGGTCTCGGAGACCAACGAGGAGATCATAAAAGACCTGGTAGGAGGCAGCCGTGCCTTTATTCTCTACCTCGACCAGGGGAAAGACGCCAGGCACCTGAGGCCAGCGGCCATTATACGTATCAGGCCATATTCCCCGGATGGCTGGCTCCTGAGGCGCTTTGGCGTCCTCCCCGATTATCGAGGACAAAGTTTCGGGACAATCCTTCTCAATCTAATAGAAAAAGAGGCAAGAAAGGTAGGGGTAAGGCGCCTCACGCTCTATTGCGTTCCGGAGCGCCTCCTTATTCCATACTATCAGCGCCGCGGATTCAGGGTGACCAGCATCGTGCCGCACGCCGAGAAACCCCTTACGGTTGCCACAATGGAAAGGGAATTGTCAGGGGATGCCCCTTCAGGAGATGCTCTCTCGGAAGCCCCAGAAGTCGCACCCGGCACGCTAGCGGTTCCTGACTGGGACGTCATGCCCGGAGGCGGCCTGTATATCCTGTGGCTCTATCTGCCTGAAACCCGAACAATCTATATCGGAAAACCGGGAGAACACCTATTTAATAAGGGAATATACGCCTATATCGGCTCAGGTAGCAGGAATCTCCCGCACCGTTTGCGGCGCCACTGGACAGGAGCTCAGCATATTCACTGGCAGATAGACCGGCTCCGGGCCGAGGCCGTCCCGATCGGCATCGATATCCTGCCGTATCCAGCCCTGGAGTCCAACGATAAAGGGACGCCTGCCCCAGCCCCCAATGCCACCCCCAGTACCATCAGATATTTTTCTGACATTTCTTCACCTTCAGAATGTGATCTTGCCCATGCTCTGTCCACGGTTCCCGGGGTAAACAGATTCATACCTCATTTTGGTGCGAGCGATTGCAGATGCGCTGGGCACCTCTTCCATGTGTCCCAGGATTCTCCCGCCTATAGTCTACCTCGTTCCTGGGAACAGAGGCTTCTCTGTTTTTACCGGGACAGTCTTCTACCGGGACGATGATGTTACGTTTATCTTACTATCCTGCCCATTCAGTTTAACTCAATCGTGTTACTTTATCCCTAATTTACCAGCATTGTCGACTCCAATCTTACGGTATTTTATTAGCTCATACACCTGTTAGCCCACAACAACATGGGGAACATACATGGTCATTGACGGTCCTATCCGGCAATGGTAAAATCAGGGTAGACGCCCATGCCGCCTTCAGCGGCACCAGCAGGGAATGAAAATGGCCTTAGCTGGGGTAATGTCTATTTTCTAGGTAGAGTATGGATATATGGATATTGGTATGGTCCTCGAGAAATGAGGTGGGCATGATGAAAGATCCTGAAATGTTGCGCGAGACTGCCCTCAAATATATACCGCATGAGATACGCCTTACATACGACGATTATTGCCGGATACCATCTGGGGAGCGATATGAACTCATAGAGGGGGCCCTGAGGAGGATGGCTCCAGCGCCAAGCGTATTTCACCAGGAGATATCGAAACGTCTCGGAAGGCTGCTGTTGGAGTGGATTGAAGACAACAATCTCGGGAAGGTATATTATGCCCCTATTGATGTTGTATTGAGCCAGCACGACGTTGTCCAGCCAGACCTACTCTATATATCGAAGGAACGCCTCGGAATCATCCATACTGCGAACATCCAAGGCGCGCCCGATCTTGTTGTGGAGATACTATCGCCCAATACGGCGGAATGGGACCGGGAGACCAAACGCCGGATCTATGCACGTTACGGTGTACGTGAGTTGTGGCTGGTGGACCCGGATGGCCGGAGTATCGAGGTGGCTATACATAATGGTCGCGAGCTTGCCACGCTGCAGGTTTACCCGCCAGGCACAACAATGGAGAGCAAGCTCCTGGCTGGTTTTGCCTTGGAGGTAGACAACCTCTTTCGTAGCACGCATGAGGTGCGGGATGAATGAAGATGAATGAAGTGGATGTGCTCCAAGTATTGCTATATGTGTACCACGTGGCCATATACATTCCTCAATATATTCCTCTGGGAAGGTTAGAATAATCCGAGAAAGCGTAAAGAAACAGTTCCAGGCAGTTCCAGGGCATCCATGATAGGGGGAGAGGAATGCCGTCTGACATCCCTCCTCCAGACTGGGGGTACCGCTTCTGATGAACAAGGCTATGAGCGAAGGGCTCGCTTCTTCTTCGAATCCGAACAGCTCTATGGCGAACAGTTCCATGAATAGAGGGCTGGATAGAAGACGCATTGGACTATATGTGGCGTTTTCCTTCGGAATCGCTTGGGCCAACGCACTCGCCATTCACCAAACCGGCGGGCTTGTGAGGAGCCCCGAGATTATCCCGGGAACCGGACTCACGATGGCAATGGTATTGTTAGCGACAGGCTACATGTGGGCGCCGGCGCTCGCGCATATCCTCACGCGAGCTATCACTCGCGAAGGGTGGCAGGGCATGTTCCTCGAACCCAGGTTCAGGAAGGGCTGGCCATACTGGCTTGCCGGCTGGCTTGCGCCTGCCATTTTGACGTTGGCTGGAGCCATTGTGTTTTTTATGATTTTCCCGCGCTATTTTGACCCATCCCTCAAGATAGTGAAGGACATGATCATGAGGGCTGAGAGGGTATCGGGACGGCCGGTTCCAATCATCCCGTGGATGATGGTCGTATTTCAGGCGGCGCAGGCGGTTCTAATCGCCCCGGTCATCAACGGCCTCTTTACCTTTGGCGAGGAATTCGGTTGGCGGGCTTACCTGCTACCCAAACTACTGCCGCTCGGAGGGCGGAAGGCTTCCGTTTTAATGGGCATGATCTGGGGGGCGTGGCACTGGCCCATAATAGCCATGGGGCACAACTACGGCCTCGACTATCAAGGCGCTCCGTGGCTTGGGATGTGCGTGATGGTATGGTTTACCCTTGTGGTTGGCACGTTCCTCGGCTGGATCACGTTGCGGGGCGGCAGCGTGTGGCCTGCAGTTATAAGCCATGGCGCCATCAATGGGATAGCCGGCATAGGGATCCTGTTTATAAAGGGCCGCCCGAGCTCGCTGCTCGGCCCGATGCCTACTGGTATAATAGCGTCGATCCCGTGGGCCCTGCTGGCGGCGTGGATATTCCTGCGCCGCGGTGCGCTGGAGCCAGGGCCGTCTGCCGCTCTCGGCGCTCTCGGGATAAAACGCGGACGGGTGGTATAGTGATATAGTGGTAGAATCAGTCGTATACTGAGCCTCCCCACGGCTAAAGCCGGGGGGTTCCGGCACCCTGTCGCCTCTCCCGGGCTCTCGCCGTCCCCTTGCGGGTAGGCTACACCATCCCGGGCCCTAGCGACATTCGTTTCCGGTTGCAGGCGAGTCGCTCTAACCCCTAGTGGGGTGGCTAAATAGCTCTTGCGACTTACTTACGCCCGATGCCGCCTGCAGGAGCGGCTCCACAACCTCCGACCGATGGTCGGCGCATCGGGCCAAACCTTGGCACCTTGAAGATTTTACGCAGCAAAGGCTTCCTTGCTGCAACCTCCTATCTTCAGTTTTCAAGGTGCTAGGCAGATTATACCATATTTTACATGGAAAAGCAACGGGAGAACCGCCTTATCCCCAGCCCCGAAGGGCGGGGCTTGCGGCGGCTAGATTCTGGTCAGAGGGGAACCAATAACCGGAGGTCGGGTCTAGATGAAAAGACGATTTCTAATTGGGATTATTTCTTTGATTATCGTGATCGGCGGCGCAGGCACCATATTTATGGCGCACAACTCCGGTGAGTTCAGAAAAGTAAGGAACATGCCGATCAATGAGGTTGATCTCTCTAGAGTTTCAGATGGCACTTATGAAGGGGACTTTAGCTACGGGAGATTCACCTACGTGGTAGAGGTCATTGTGAAGGATCACCGGATTGAGAATATCAAGATTCTCAAAAATAGGGATACCGGACACGCAAAGAAGGCCGAAGGTGTTATCAAAAGGGTGATACAGGCACAGTCGCTGAAGGTGGATGCCATAACAGGCGCAACGACAACGAGCAAGACTCTCCTGAAAGCAGTTGAAAATGCCTTGGCGAAGGCCATCTCGCAGTGATTCTGCGATAGTGATTCTGCGGTAACGCAATGGTCCTGCGATAACGCAGTGGTTCTGCGATAAATGAATGGAGAGCTCGACCATGGGTTACTGTTACCTCAAAGGGGCCAGGAGAAGGCCACATGAACGCTTGAACTTACGGAACTCAATTGGAACTCAACACCGGGCAGCTCTGGAGGCAGATCTAGGGTACCAGGCAGCTTTCTATTTATTCTTTACTCTGCGCCGGGTCTGTTACTATAGATAACAGATAACGAAGCTCAAACTTGAACCAGGCACAGAACATATGCAGAGCGCCGGCAACGGCGAAGCAGCGCGTTCATTGAACTTTGGACTTGGTTATCTATAATACGTCCACTGATACGTCGTAGCCGCTCGGGGCTGCAGAGAAATCTGGTAGGGTGACTCACCCTCTATCCTGAAAATAACCTCCATCGAAGCTGAGGGACCCGGGAGGAGGGGGTTCACGCCACTTCCTACTACTACGAAAATAGTCTTCGGCCCCATTTTCGATGCTTCGATGGTGCCGGCCGAAAGCCAACATGGGAGACTGCCAAGAAATTTGGCAGATTAACTCCTGGGTGCGGCAAAACTGCCAAGTTTCTTTGCACCTTTATGCGCGACCTGCCAAGGATATTGGCACTTTCACCTTTGACCGGGGCAAACTGCCAAGAATATTGGCAGGATGAGCGAGTGACTGCCCAGAATCTTGGCATCTTCACGTACAACCTGCCAAGAAAGTTGGCAGTGCGCATGATTGGGCTTGGGCGGATGTCCGGAGAGCAAAAATCATCGGGACTTATGAGGCGAAGTGCTAGAAAAGAGGCTCCAGGTTTGAACGGGGCCTCTTTTTTGATTGGATTCCTTGGGTCAGTACATTGGGGCGGTAGGGAATTCAGAATTTATTGTGTCAATTAGGAGGAATTTTCACTTCAATGTAGAATAACAAGTACTAAGATGCAAATCGGTTTGCACAAACCGATTTGTAAATATGGCGCTGGTGATAAAGTATTTGAGTGGGTTGTAATGAAACATTTGAGCAGGTATTGATGCCTATGGTTACTATCAGGGATGTCGCACTGAAAGCGGGTGTAAGTAAGACTACAGTATCTCACGCCTTGAGCGGCCGGCGACCGGTCGCCGAGGAAACCAGGGCCAGGATCGCCCGGGCCATCGACGAGCTCGGCTATCAACCCAATAGCACGGCTCAGAGCCTCGCGACAAGGAGGACAGGAATCCTCGGGATGGTTTACCCGTTGCCGGAATTGGGCGGTTCCGACCTGGCGGCGGTTGAATTCATCTTCAGCGCTGCGGATAGAATGGCCTCCGCTGGATATAAGTTTCTCCTGTTGACAACGGCATATGAGGATACACAAGAACTTCTGAAGGTTGTCCGTGGCGGGCATGTGGACGGGTTGATCCTTATGGAAATTAGGTTGGCAGATGAGCGTGTGCGCATGCTCCGTGAGGAGGGTTTCCCCTTTGTCATGATTGGCAGGTGCAGGAGCAATGCCGGGCTCGACTATGTTGATATCGATGCATCGTCGGCCATATATGAGGGGACAAAACACCTCATCGGCTTGGGGCACAAACGTATCGCATTTATAGGTATTTCGCCGTGGGATTTCGGCTATACGCAAAGGGGTCTGCTCGGATATAAAAAGGCATTGAGGGACGCCGGCCTCTCTTATGATAATATCCTGGTCAGGGCTTGCCCATATAGAGAGGGTCAGGGACGCAAATTGATAAAGGAGCTTTTGGGTGCCAGTAGGCCGTTTTCAGCTGTTATCACATGCGGGGATTTGACGGCTGCAGAAATTACGGGGGCGCTGCGGGAAGAAGGCGTGAAGGTGCCAGACGATATGTCTGTAATAAGCTTTGGCAATTCCCCTCTTTGCACGTTTACGATCCCCCCTTTGACAGCTCTAACGACTCGCGCGAGGGAAATGAGCGAGATCGCTGTTGATATGCTTATACGGAAGCTCAGAGGCGAGTCTCTCAAACGACACCAGGTTCTGTTGAGACCAGAGCTGGTGATCAGAGGGACCACCGGGCCGGCACCTCATGATGTAGCATACCAAGCAGTCCAGTAAAAACGAGGGTGGGTAACCGTGCCATATGCAGTGGCACCAGCGAAGGAAGAAGATACCGTCATAATATTGATTTGATCCAAATTCTTAAGCTTAGCTTTCGGAAAACTACAACGGGTTCTCCTGAGAAAGGCATGGATGGAGTAAAGGGGGGATTGCCATTGAGGGGAGATTAGTGGTGTTTAGCTCACCAATAAGTTCGAATTATATTAAGGCGGTTAAGACTATTAGTTAGACCGTGATACTACAGGGGAGGGAGAATAGTGCGAAGAGCGTTACTTTGGATAATAGCGTTGACAATGGTTATATCGTTGGTAGCAGTGCCCGTTAGCGCAACTACAAACGAGGCTGGAATGAAGAAGTTTAAGGATATAAGAATACGCTTCTTTGTCGGAGGAGATCCAGGGGATGCTTTTGCTTCAATAGTCTACAAAGGGGCAAAGGATGCTGAAAAAGCCTTAGGCGTAAAAGTAGACTATGTTTTCTCCGGTTGGAATGTCGAAAAAATGGTAGCGCAATTGAGAGATGCAATTGCAGCACGGCCTGATGGCATCGCTATGATGGGCCACCCGGGCGATGAAGCTATCATGCCGTTGGCCGAACAAGCATATAAAGCAGGAATTATAATGATGTATCAGAACGTTGATGTGCCAAAGGTCCGGAGGAGATTTGGAGGTGGTTACGTCGGTGCTGATCTAGCGAGCCAAGGTAGAGCGTTGGGTGAAAAAGCTATAGAAATGTTTAACCTGAAGAAGGGTGATAGAGTAACCGTCTTTGGTGCATGGGGACAGCCTGGTCGCTTTTTTAGGGAAGAAGGGACAGCAGTTGCATTTGAGAAAAAAGGAATTGTTGTAGATCGGATCGTCTCCCCGCCAGAGGCAGCTGCCGCACCAGAGCTTTTAACTCCACTCGTAACAGGCCAACTTCTAGCCCATCCTGAGACCAAGCTGATAGTCTTCTCCGGTGGACAGAACCTCGGAGCTGCGCCAACCTATATGGAGGCAGCTGGCAAGAAACCAGGAGAGGTTAAATGCATCGGCTTTGATGTCAGCCCTGCGGTTATAGACGCCTTTAAGAAGGGATATGTCCAGCTAACAGCCGACCAGCAGCCATATCTCCAAGGCTATCTCCCGGTACTCAGCATAGCTCTTACTAGGGCATACGGTTTCGCCCCCATAAGCTTTGATACAGGTGCAGGGTTTGTAACCAAAGAGAACTATAAAGATGTTGCGGCTTTGGCTGAAGCCGGAATCAGATAAGTCTATCAAGAAGGCAAAAATTGCAGTTGCCTGGCTCGTACTTTCAGCGGGCCAGGCCTACTTTCATGAATAGTGGGAGTTGATTATTTTGAACGAGGTTGTGGTTAAGGACCCTACTATCAAAAGGAGAGTCATCAAGAACAAGACAGAAATATCGGTCATCTCTGCGTTCGCTATACTTATGATTGTGTTCCTATTTGCAAATCCTCGGGTATTCTTGAGTTATAATGCCTATACAGCCGTTTTCACTACGCTCCCCGTAACAATTATCCTGACCGTTTCAGCCGTGTTCATGGTGGCTAGTGGTGAGATGGATTTATCTTTTCCATCAATAGTCGGGGTGTCGGCCTGGGCGTTTGCAGTTGTAACCAAAGGAAGTGGGAACCCCTTCCTGGGATTGATTATCTCTTTGATCGTTGGTTCAAGTGCCGGATTACTTAACGGGTTATTGGTTACAAAAATACAACTCTCTTCACTAGTATCGACATTAGGAATGAATTTTCTTCTTAGGGGCCTTATCATGATCGGGACTCAGGGACTCGGAATCCCGTTGGTATTCCTCAAGGATTCTGCTTTTTATAGGATATTTGTCGGCAGGGTTGGATCGTTTCCCGTTCAAATGATATGGGGCATTGTATTTGCCCTCGTTGTTTGGTTCATCTTTAATCGGCACAGGTATGGAGCTCACGTCTGCTTCATTGGAGACAACCTGATGAGTGCAAGGGAAATGGGGATCAAGGTAGACAGGGTTAAGATTCTCACATTCGTGCTAATGGGATTCGCTTCTGCCTTTGCCGCCGTGCTAATCTGCTTAGTAAATCTAATTTTCTGGCCCACTGCAGGAGATGGCTATCTGCTGATAATATTAGCTGCAGTCTTCTTGGGGGGAACTCCGACATGGGGAGGCATCGGCACTATCATCGGAGGTATTGTCGGGGCATTTATTCTAGGCTTTTTGGAAACCGGGATCATAGCGTCCGGCCTTACCGGGTTTTATACGCAGTTCTTCTATGGTTTGATCCTCATCCTTTCCCTTATAAGTCATAGGTTTACAGGGCTAGCGAGGAAGTAATTCTTCGACGGCGTTGGCTTATTGAGCTTATTAAAGTGGGGTTTAAAGCTATCTCAGGAGGGGACATGGTTATGGATCCATGCGAGGCATTGGTAAAAATGGCACGCATCCGCAAATCGTTTGGGCATGTGGAGGCGCTGAAGGGGGTGGACTTCGAGGTAGGCTACAACGAGATCATCGGTCTCCTCGGCGATAACGGCGCAGGCAAATCCACGCTGATAAAGGTCCTCACGGGAGTCCACAGACCGGATGAGGGGGAGATATACTGGAAAGGGGAGAGGCTGGAGAATTATTCTGTGGCGAAGGCCAGGGAGCTCGGGATCGAGACCGTTTTCCAGGACAGGGCCCTCTCAGAGCAACACACCCTCTGGCGAAACATCTTCATGGGCAGGGAGATAACCAACCGGTGGGGCTGGATCGATGTAAAGAGGGAAAAAGAAGAGACTGAGAGATTGATGAGGGAGATAATGGGCTTCACCTCATCCGCAGTGGCAGCCGACACGATAGTCGGCAACATGTCCGGCGGGGAGAAACAGGGTGTGGCGATTTCAAGGGCCCTTTACTTCAAGGCGGACCTCATCATACTGGATGAGCCCACCACCGGTCTTTCGCTCTCCGAGACCCAGAAGGTGCTCGGCTTCATTGAGGGGATCAAGAAACAGGGGAAGGCCTGCATTTTTATAAGTCATAACATCTACCATGTCTACCCGGTGGTGGACAGGGTTGTTGTGGTCGACCGGGGGAGGGTGGTTGCGAATTTCATGAAGTCCGAGATATCCCTGGAGGAGCTGGTGAATAAGCTATACCTGGTTGCAAGGTGCGGCAGTATGAATGGCGGTGCGCCCATAAACAATGGATCTGCCGATGGCTTGCAATCAGCGATGCCTTGACGGCCTGAACATTTTTGTCTCAGTTACTCCTACCCCAGGTGCTCTCAAGATGTAACGCAGGCGGTGCCTCAACTGTCGAGAAGAAATTGATGCCGAGAAGAAATTGACCGGATAACCAGATGGAATGAAAGGGGAATACATAATAACAATGACTTCTCGAGAGAGAGTGTTAGTAGCGCTCGAACATCGTGAGCCGGACCGGGTGCCTATTGATTTAGGTGGAACCTGCATGAGTGGGATCATGGCTGAGGCCCTGCACCGGCTGCGCCGGGAGCTCGGTTTGGAGGAGGGAATAGTAAAAGTTTACGATGTCTTTCAAATGCTCGGGGAGGTAGAGCTTGATCTAGTGGAAAGGTTTCACGTAGATGTCCTTCCAGTTGAGCCTCCGGCCCTTTTCTTTGGTATTAGACGTGAAGACTATAAACCATGGCAGCTTTTTGATGGTACCCCGGTCCTTGTTCCCGGTGACTTCAATGTGGAAATCGGGGCCGACGGATCCTGGCTCCTGCATGAGGGTGGGAAACCTAGCGCGCCTGTGGTGGGTAGAATGCCAAAGGGCGGGTATTACTTTGAGGATTTGAGCCTCCTGCAGCGAAGCGATGACGTGGAGCGACCCAGGCTTGAGGATCTACGAGAGCAATGTTCACTTACTGACGAGGAACTCATGGTTATGGCGGAAAGGGCTGCATACCTCCGAAGTCACACTGATAAGGCTCTCGTCGCCGGTTTCTGGCTTAAATCCGGCCTTGGCATCATCGGAAGCCTAAACAATTTCCTCCTCCTGATCGGGCTTGACCGCGAATATGTTAAGGAATTTCTCCACGCCAAACATGAAATCATCATGGAAAACCTCAAGCGACTCTGGCGAGCTATCGGTGACAATATAGACGTTGTAGGGTTGGAGGGTTTTGATTTCGGGACCCAAAGAAGCGAGTTGATTTCCCCGTCAGACTTCTACGAACTCTACATACCTTACTATAAAGAGCAGAACGCCTGGGTGCATGAACATACACCCTGGAAGACCTTCCAGCATTGTTGCGGCTCGATCACGAAGATTCTGCCGATGTTGGTGGAGACAGGCATCGATGCCTTGAATCCCGTTCAGTGCACGGCTGCGGGGATGGACCCGGTTTGGCTGAAGGACCAGTTTGGATCCCACCTTACCTTTTGGGGAGGGGGCGTTGACACCCAGTCCGTTTTGCCTTATGGCTCCCCTGAAGAGGTGCGGGCGCAAGTAAGAGATAGGATCCGCATCTTTGCTCCCGGCGGGGGATACGTGTTTTGCCCGGTGCACAACATCCAGTATGGTGTCCCTGCTGGAAATATCGTTGCTGCCTATGAGGCTGCCTATGAATATGGGCGGTACCCTGTGGTGTGAATGGAGGGGAAAATGTGGATAGTGTATTTGCAATCGAAGCGAACCGTCTCATACGGGAGTATGACGGCGAGAAGCTTTGGGTGGAGCCCTGGGGCGAAAACAGCCTGCGCGTCCGCTGTACGAGGGAGGCACAGATGCCTGTAGACAGGGATTGGGCCCTTTTGCCGCAACCGGAATGCAAGGCTGAGATCAGGATAGATGGGAATGGGAAACGCGCATCAATTAGCAATGGCAGGCTTACCTGCCGGATCAACGAATACGGTTTCGTTAGGTTCGAAAACGAAAAGGGAGAAGTGCTGTTTGCTGAACGCTGGCAGGATAGGCAGGACATGAGCAATCATATATCACTTATGATTCCCGGGCGAGAGCTCAAACCAATTCCGGGCGGCTCCTATCGTGCGGTGGTGCGGTTCGAGGGGAATGAGGCGGAGAGGTTCTATGGCCTCGGGCAGCGCCAGGAGCCTTTTTTGAACCTAAAGGGTTGCGAGCTCGAGCTAGCGCAGCGTAATTCCCAGGCGAACATACCATTCGCGTTGTCCAGCCTGGGCTACGGATTCCTGTGGAATAATCCGGCCTACGGCCGCGTGTCGCTGGCTCGAAATTGTACTCAGTGGGTGGCTGAGGTGACTCCGCTGATCGACTACTGGGTCACTGCGGGAAATACTCCCGCTGAGATAGTCGAGATGTATACGCAGGTCACCGGCCGTGTGCCGATGATGCCTTACTTCGCCTCGGGTTTTTGGCAATGCAAGCTGCGCTACCACAACCAGGAGGAGTTGCTTGGAGTTGCGAGGGAATATAAGCGCAGGGGCCTGCCCATCTCGGTGATAGTGATTGATTTCTTCCACTGGCCGCAACAGGGCGAGTGGCGCTTGGATCCCAAATACTGGCCAGACCCTGAGGCAATGGTAAAAGAGCTCAAGAGCATGGGCATCGAGCTGATGGTTTCAATATGGCCTACTGTCGACCCGCGCAGCAGCAACTACAGTGAGATGAAGCGCAAAGGCTATCTTGTGCACACCGACAGGGGCGTTCGTGTGCAGATGATATGCCTAGGGAACGAGGTGTTCTTTGATGCCACCAATCCCGGCGCGCAGAGATACGTATGGAATAAAGTAAAAGAGAACTATTTCAAATATGGTATAAGGGTGTTCTGGCTCGACGAGGCTGAACCCGAATTCACCGTTTACGACTTTGATAATATACGTTACTATCTAGGCCCGAACCTCGAGGTCGGTAACATATACCCGGTGTTGTATGCCAAGGCCTTTTATGACGGCATGACCGAAGAGGGTATAACCGATGTCATAAACCTCGCCCGTTGTGCGTGGGCGGGGAGCCAGCGCTACGGGGCCGCGGTATGGTCCGGCGATATCCATTCCAACTTCCCGACTCTGCGCAAGCAGGTCTGCGCAGGTCTTAATATGGGCCTTTCCGGTATTCCGTGGTGGACCACAGACATCGGCGGCTTTTTCGGTGGCGATCCGAATGACCCGAAGTTCCGGGAGTTGATTATTCGTTGGTTCCAGTATGGTGCTTTTTGCCCGCTGTTTAGATTGCATGGCTACCGTTTGCCGACAGGTGAGGGTACTGAGGGCGAGGATACCGGCATGTTCGACTTCAATACATGTGGGCCAAACGAGGTATGGAGCTTCGGCGAGGAGGCTTATGAGATCATAAAGGGCCTGTTGTTCATGCGCGAGAGACTGCGTCCCTATATAATGGAACAAATGGAGCTCGCCCACGAGAAGGGCACCCCGCCAATGCGCCCGCTATTCTACGACTTCCCGGAAGATAGGGAAGCATGGAATATTGAGGACGAGTTCATGTTCGGTCCGGACATTCTGGTCGCGCCGGTGCTTTACGAAGGCGCAAGATCGAGGAGAGTCTACCTGCCTGTTGGGGCAAAGTGGAAGGAGGCAAATACCGGCCGCTTCTACGAAGGCGGCCAGTTCATCGAGTGTGACGCCCCTCTGGAGATCATACCGCTTTTCTTGAGGAATGGGGCAAATCTTCCCATATAGTCAGATATACTCAGAGAATGGGAGCCACCGGATACTTACCGGTGGTTCTCTGCGCTAATGCCGGCCTGCTTCAAGATATCTTCTGTCACCACCGCGTTTAAGACAGTTAGTTCCGCCTCCATCGCCCTCGTCCTGGTCGTATTACAAAGTCAAGTTGCCCAGAGGGCACATCAAGTGGTATGATGTATAAGGAACCCAACCTTAAGCAGGGGTGGACTGGGCTTGATTATGAGACAGAGCCTTATCCTTGCCGTCCTGGTCTTTGTAGTTCTTATCGCGACCTTGATCGCGGCGGCACAGGTATGGATCCCCGGCGTCGTTGAGAGGCGGATCGTTGCCGGGATAGAGGATAGCGTTGATAGCGTGGAGAGCCTGCACGTCAAGGTGAGGTCGTTTCCGGCTGCGCTGATCCCCCTCGGGAGGATCGATGTCCTCGAGATCGATGCGTCGCGCGTCAAGATCAAGGACCTCTTGATCCAGAGAATATTCCTGGACGCAAGGCATATTCAACTTGACACGCGCGAGGCGTTCTTTGGGCATGAGGCGAGTGGGGCAGGGTCTAGGTCTGGGTCTGGGCCTGCGGCAGGGGCCGGGGCTGAGACCGGGACTGAGACAGGGGCTGCTAAAGGCGGGGCCGGCACGGCCAGGGCTAATATCCCGTTAAGATTTGTGAGGAACGGGCATGTAACTGTTATACTCGCCGAAAAGGATATAAATGATTATTTCAAGCGCCAAGATGGAATACTCAAGATTTTATCCGTGAGGCTGAGACGAAACTATGCGACTGTTTCAGGGTCTGTGCCTTTATTAGGGGGCACGCTCGACCTGGAGCTCGAGGGCAGGTTCGATGTCGATGGTAAGACCCGAATAAGATATGTGATCAATAGGTTCCTCGTGCAGGATATCACCGTCCCCAAGTTTATACAAGACCAGCTGTTCGGGGGCTTGATTTATCCATAGATTTAAAGGACCTGCCTGTGCCCGTCACCGTACGAGGCATAAAGGCGGAGGACGGGGAGATCTACGCCTTTGGGACCATTCCTTGAAGGAGATGGGTCGGTCGTGAGGAAAATCTGGATCGGGATCGTATGTATTGCTCTTATCGTCGCCATTTATGTGGGCGCTGGTCGCTGGATGGTGGAGCGGGCGAACAGGACGGTTGAATTTACTATGGACTATGATGAGGCCCTGGCCCTGTGTAGGGGGAATGGCTATCCTTTTGAATTGTTCCTTGAGAAGGCAAAGGAGGCCGGGATCTCGTCCTTTGCTCTGCGGGAAACCACCGTGGGCAGGATGGCCGAAGAGGGAAGCCTCCACGTATTCACGGGCAGGGAGATCATGGACTTTGAGCGGGTCGCCGGCGTCAAGAATAAGACCCTTAGGCGGCTCATTGCTGAAGGGCGCATCCTGCCGGGCCATACGTATATTTTGCCGGAGAACAAGGCTGTCTATGAGAACCTGAAGGCCCTTCTCGCGGTGCGGCTCGAGGGCGAGCGTGTCCTGTTCCATGAGTCAGGCGGCCTGGGTGTCATTGAGCTCGTGCGAGGTCTCGATGATACCCTCGCGTTGAACCTCGGTATGCCGAGGGGGGCCATGAGACTCCTACGTCACGCCGGCCTCGGTGTTATCCCGAGGTTCATGAATTATGAAGGATTAACCCCATCTAAGATTGCTTATTTCCTCAACAGCGCTGAGGATTTTGGCCCGTTGACGGTGGCGATTTTCGACGGGGACCAGGTCCTGGGCTACAGGGACCATATAGGGGATGTGGCCCGCGAGCTCTCGGATCGGGGCATCTCCTTCGGGCGTATTGAATTTGCAAAGCAAAAGGGCGATACCTCCCTGGCCAGCGCCCTCCGCATGAATGTCATACGGGTGCATAGCATCACAAAGGGCGAGATGGAGAATATCCCTGAGGATACGGCGATAGAGCGGTTTGTCAGGGCCGCTCGGGAGCGCAATATGCGGATCCTCTACATCCGGCCGTTTCTGAAGCGTGAGGGGTCCGAGAACCTTATTCACAAGAATCTGGATTATATATCCCGCCTGAGGTCCGCGGTCGCGGCGGCCGGCTTTACGCCGGGCGTGACAAAGTCTATGGGGACTTACTCTCCAGGCGTCAAGACGTTTCTGGCCCTCGGGGCGGGGATCCTGGCCGGCGGGCTCCTGCTGCTCGAGCGCCTGGGATACGCCGCTTATGTGAAACCTGTGTTCGAGGTGGCTCTCCTGGCCCTGGGCCTGCTATGTTACGGTCTCCTTGGCGTGGTGGGGCGCTTTACGCTCGCACGGCAGGCCTTCGCGCTGGGGGCGGCGGTCGTTTTCCCGGGCCTCGCGGTTATCAGGGTCTTGAACCCGGGCCCAAGCCTAAGTCCGAGCCCAAGCTCTACAGGGTGGGGACATAATGGGCGTGCGGGGGAGGATTCCGGGCTCGTGGGACGCGCCCTCGTTTTATGGCTTGGAGCGACAGGCGTTTCCGTGGCTGGCGGCCTTCTGCTGGCGGGGACGTTGAGCTCGACCGCTTTCATGCTGCAGGTGGACCAGTTCACGGGGGTCAAGGTCATGCATGTCCTGCCGCTGCTCCTGGCGCTGTTGGTCTACTGGCGACGCTGGGGAAGCCCGGGTGGGACGTGCATGTCAGGCGTGTCAGGCGATATACAGCGCCTGGGGGACGAGCCCGTCCGGGTCAAACACCTGGCGGCGCTCGCTATTATCGGCGTCCTGGGGCTCATATATATCGGCCGGACGGGCAATGCCTTTGGCGTCCCTGTATCGGGCGTAGAGGAGCATATGAGGACCTGGCTCGAGAGGGTGATGATTGCGAGGCCCAGGACGAAGGAGTTCCTCATCGGTCACCCATCCATGATTTTGGCCGCTATCATGGTTTTAAAGCGGGATAGGAGGTATCTCCTCCCGTTTGCGTTGCTCGGGGCGATTGGCCAGATTTCAATGGTAAATACCTTCTCCCACCTCCATTCGCCGCTTGCGGTGACGCTCCTGCGCACATTCAATGGCCTTGTGCTGGGGGCGGTGATCGGGGTGATTCTAGGATTGGCGTATCTCGCATACTTCGCGCCCCGCGCCGGGAAGGGCGGGATCGAGATAGGGGTAGAGACTGAAACCAGGGGGCGGGGGCAGGGGTGAGGATGAGGTAGAGGTAAGGATGAAGCAAGGATGAGGGTGGAGCAGGGGTGAGGATGAAAAGGTTCGTCATATCAGGATATTATGGCTTCGCCAACACGGGGGACGAGGCTATACTGGCTGCTATCATACAGCACATAAGGGAGATCGAGCCAGACGCTGATTTCGTTGTCATCTCAGCGGACCCGGCGTCGACGCGGAGGGAACATAGTGTCCGTGCGGTCGCGCGCAATGACCTGCCTTCCATAGTGCGCGAGCTTGCGGGGGCTGATCTCCTTATAAGCGGCGGGGGCGGGCTTCTGCAGGATGCGACGAGCTCCCGCTCGATACCATACTACCTCGGTATCGTCCTGCTTGCGAAGATGCTTCGGGTTAAGGTCTTTTTTTATGCGCAGGGGGTTGGACCTATAAGAGGGCGCCTTGGACGTTATCTGGTCAGGCTCATCGGGAATATGGTGGATTCCATCACTGTGCGGGACGAGGCCTCTTGTAGCCTGCTGAAGGAGCTGGGAGTGAGAAGGCCCATGATAAGGGTTGTGGCAGACCCCGTTCTGGGGCTGGCGGTGCCCCGGTTCCCTCCCGGGCCCCAGGCTCAATCTTCCGGGGCCAGTCAAGTTTTTGAAAATGAGGGGAATACTAGATTGTATCCTGCGGGGCGCCCTGCAGCGCCAGTCATCGGAATTGTGGTCAGGCGCTGGAAGTCGTTTGCTCGGTACCAGGATGCCATCGTGGAGTTTGCGTGCGAGCTTTACAGGAGAGCCGGCGCTCGGTTCCTGTTTATCCCATTTCACTACCCGGGCGATCTCGAGCTCAGCAGGGAGCTGGCTCAGAGGATCAGGGGGGCGATCAGCGGGGCAGGTGGGGTAGGTGAGGCATGTGGGTCAGGTGAGATAGGTGGGACAGGCGCCGGGATCGACCTGGGGATCATCGAGGAATACCGCGGGCCGGAGGCCGTCCTGGCCGCGATCCAGGGGGTTGACCTCCTGGTCGGCATGAGGTTCCACTCTCTTGTATTTGCAGCGCTGGTGGGGACGCCTTTCGTGGCGATATCCTATGACCAGAAAGTGGATTCATTTCTTTCGCTTTTGGGGGAGGAAAAAGCAGGGGATGTGGAGAATATCAACAAAATGTGCCTGGTAGATAGGACCATGGAGATCCTTATGCGTGGGACCGGAAGGGGCACGGCCCTGGCGGAGAGGGCCAGGGCCCTCGGAATGAAAGCGAGGGAAGCGGCACGGCTGGCAGTAGAGCTGATAGAGACACCGTCGAGATCCTGGGCTGCCCCGTAGATGTCGTCGATATGAATGCGGCCCTCCTGAGGGTTCGCGATATGGTGGCCGCCGGCGGGGCTCACCAGGTCGTGACGCTGAATGCCGAGATGGCGGTGCTTGCCACGCATGATGCGGATTTTGGCGCCGTTGTGCGGGCGGCCGATATGGTGGTGCCGGATGGCGCGGGCGTCGTATGGGCTGCAAAGGTGCTCGGGCGCAGGCTCCTGGCCCGTGTAGCGGGCTATGACCTGATGCTCGGGATTGCCGGGCTTGCGGCGGAGAGGGGCGAATCGGTTTTTCTCCTCGGCGGCAAGCCCGGCATAGCCGATATGGCCGGGGAGGCGCTCCGTGCGCGCTACCCCGGGCTGCGCATGGCCGGGACCCACCATGGATATTTCGCCGAGGATGAGTCCCATGCTATTGTGGATGCGGTGAAAAGGAGCGGCGCTACCTACCTTTTCGTAGCCCTCGGTGCGCCGAAGCAGGAGAAATGGATCGCGGAGCACAAGGCGGCCCTCCTGTCCTCGGGGGTGAGGGTATGCATGGGCGTCGGTGGTAGCCTCGACGTGCTCGCCGGCGTGGTTGCGCGGGCCCCGGACTGGATCGGCAGGATGGGCCTCGAGTGGCTCTACCGGCTGGTGACCCAGCCCAGGAGGGCCAGGAGAATGTTCGCCCTCCCCAGGTTTGTTTACGCTGTGCTATTAGCACGGTTAAGGGGACACGATTGAGGGCGAGAGATTGAAGGAGAGAGATTGAAGGAGAGCTTGAGGCTTGAAGCCCGGGGTCGAAGGCTAGACAAAACTCTAGATAAGGCTGAGGTTGGAAACTAGATGAGATGTTGAGAACTAGATAAGAAATTAGATAAGAACTAGATAAGACTAAGATATAGAAATAGCTAGGAGGAGGCGATTCCGTGGCCACTTATGATGATTCACTTATCGCTATGATCGAAGAAAAAGCGAGGAGGATCCGGGTCGATATAATCAGGGCCATCGGCGAGGCGGGGTCGGGTCACCCCGGGGGGTCCCTGTCCTGTGCGGATATCCTGGCGGTGCTCTATTTCCACGCAATGCGGATAGATCCCAAGCGGCCAGACTGGGAGGACAGAGACAAGTTTGTCATGTCAAAGGGCCATGCAGCCCCTGCGCTCTACGCTGCTCTCGCCGAGGCTGGGTACTTTCCTGTGGAGGAGCTCCTGACGCTGCGGAAATTGGGAAGCCGTTTGCAGGGACACCCTGATATGAAGAAGACCCCTGGCATCGAAATCTCCACAGGTTCACTTGGACAGGGGTTGTCAGCCGCGAACGGCATGGCCATTGCTGCTAAACTCGACAAAAAGGATACCAGGATCTATGTCCTGCTGGGGGACGGCGAGCTCGAGGAGGGGCAGGTATGGGAGGCTGCCATGACCTCCGTCCACCGGAGGCTGGATAATCTCATGGCCTTTGTGGATTACAATGGCCTTCAGATAGATGGCAGCATCGAGGATGTAAAATCCCTGAAGGCGGTTGGTGAGAAGTGGCGCGCTTTCGGGTGGCATGTCATGGGTATTGATGGTCATAATATCCGCCAGATCATGGCCGCGATAGATGAAGCCAAACAGATAAGGGGCAAGCCGACCGTGGCTGTGGCAAAGACAGTCAAGGGCAAGGGAGTAGCCTTTATGGAGGGTGGGGTCGACTGGCACGGCAAGGCACCCAGCCGGGACCAGGTTTACAAGGCCCTGGTGGAGCTGGGCGAGAGGATCGTAGATGGAGGAGGCGTTGTAAATGGCTGAGGCCGGCGAGGTCAAAGGCGAGGTTAAAGAGGTCAAGAAGGTGGCGACGCGCACCGCGTATGGCAAGGCCCTGGTCGAGCTCGGGAAGGTCAACCCCAACGTTGTGGTCCTCGACGCCGACCTAGCCAAGTCCACCAAGTCGGGAGACTTCATGAAGGCGTTCCCTGAAAGGTTCTTCGAGATGGGGATCGCGGAGCAGGATATGATCGGCACGGCGGCAGGCCTCGCTGCAGCCGGGAAGATACCCTTTGCCAGCACGTTTGCTGTATTCGCTGCCGGTAGGGTTTTCGACCAGGTGAGGCAGGAGATCGGGTATACGAAGCTCAATGTGAAGATAGGCGCAACTCACGCCGGCGTAACTGTAGGGGAGGACGGCGCGTCTCACCAGTCGGTCGAGGATATAGCCCTGATGAGGGCGATTCCAAACATGACGGTGATAGTGCCGGCCGATGCTGTAGAGACGCAAAAGGCGGTTTTCGCCGCAGCCGAGTATCACGGCCCCGTCTACCTCCGCATGGGGCGCGAGGAGGTTCCCGTCATCTTCGATGAGGATTACCAGTTTGAGATGGGCAAGGCTGTAACCCTGCGCGAGGGTAATGATGTCACCATAATCGCCTGCGGGGTCATGGTGGCCCCGGCCCTCGAGGCCTCGGATGAGCTTGCGAGGGATGGAATCTCCGCCCGTGTCTTGAACTTGCACACCATCAAGCCGGTCGACCGCGAAGCTATAGAGGCTGCGGCGAAGGAGACGGGCGCGATCGTTACGGCCGAGGAGCATAACATCATGGGCGGCCTCGGGAGCGCGGTTGCCGAGGTTGTTGTCTCGACGATGCCTGTGCCGGTGGAGATGGTGGGGATTAAGGATGTCTTCGGGCAGTCCGGCAAACCCGCTGAACTCCTGGAGCATTATGGGCTGACGAGCGGGAATATAGTCGAGGCTGCGAAGAGGGCGATCGCGCGCAAGGCCGCGCCGGCCCCATCACGCTCCCGCCGGTCGCGGAGGCAGTGATCGCGGATGGTGGTCTGTAGGCGGGCGATCGTGGCGGCGGCACCAGGGTGGCGTTGGAGATGCTGGAGATGCTAGAGATGTTGGAGATGTGGCGATATCGGAGTGATGATATGTGATACGACTGCACAGCGTATCAAAGGTCTATTCCAATGGGGTCGTCGCCCTGGCGGGCGTCGACCTCAGGATCGGACGTGGTGAGTTCGTATTTCTCGTTGGGCCGAGCGGTGCTGGCAAGACCACGTTCATGAATATGATCATCCGCCACGTCTTGCCCACGTCAGGCCAGGTCATCGTCAATGGTAAGAATGTGGTGCGCTTGAAACCATGCGAGGTCCCTTATTTGAGAAGAACCATCGGCACCGTATTCCAGGATTTCAAGTTGCTGCCCAACAAGACGGTTTACGATAATATAGCCTTCGCCCTACAGGTGACGGATGCCCCCGGGCGCGAGATTCGAAAGAGGGTCCCGGCTGTCCTGGATGTGGTTGGGCTCGCGGATAGGGCCAATGAGCTGCCACACCAGCTATCCGGCGGCGAACAACAACGCGTCTCGATCGCCCGGGCGATCGTGAATTCCCCGACAGTCCTCCTGGCGGATGAACCAACGGGCAACCTGGATTTTGATACGTCCTGGGGGATAATGGAGCTTCTCTCGAGGATAAACGAGCGCGGAACGACTGTGATCATGGCCACTCATAACAAGCTCATCGTCGACCGCATGAAAAAGCGAGTGGTAGAGATCGACAAGGGGAAGATCGTGAGGGACGAGTCTGAAGGAGTCTACGGACGTGAGGTTTAGGACATTCTGCTATTTCTGGTCAGAGGCCTTGCGGAGCATAAGAAGAAATGTCAGCCTGATCTCGCTCGGGACCATCGCCGCGTCCCTTTTCATCCTCGGGGCGTTCTTCCTCATCATCTTGAACCTGAATCATTTAACCGATACCCTCACCTCGAGGATCGAGATACGGGTATTCCTTAAGGACGGGACGAGCGACAGGGACAGAGATACCCTGGAGGCGAGGATCAAGTCCCTTGGCGGGATCAAGACGATCGATTTCATCAGCAAGGAGGAGGGATTAAAGAGACTCAGGGAACAACTGGGGGATGACGGGGGTATCCTCACAGCCGTGGATCTCAATCCGCTCCCTGATGCGTTCAGCATCAAGGTGGTCAAGCCGGAGTCCGTGAAGGTCCTCGCGAGTCGGATAGCCAGGCTCCCGGGCGTGGAGTCCGTGAATTACGGGCACGGGCTGGTCGAAAGGCTTTTTGCCCTTATAAGGGCTGTATGGGTGATCACCCTGGCACTATCGATCATATTTATTGGCGCAATCATAATGATTATAGGTAATACGATAAGGTTAACGCTCATAGCCCGCCGGCGCGAGGTGGAGATCATGAAGCTGGTTGGCGCCACGGATTGGTTTATCCGCTGGCCATTTTTGCTGGAAGGGATGCTTGTCGGCCTGATTGGCGCCGGCGTATCCGCCGTACTGCTATATTTTCTCTATGGCTATGCAGTGAGGCGTTTCATGAACGCACTCCCTTTCATCCCCATCATAGCGAGCGAGGTTGCGCTGAAACAGCTATGCGTGGGTCTTCTCGGGGGTGGCGCCGTGATGGGGGCCGCTGCAAGTGTGATCTTCCTTCGAAGATATCTCAGGGCTTGAGCCAGGCCAGCTTTCAGGTTAGCTCACAGGTCAGCTTGCGGGCGAGTTTGGCGAGCTTGTAGGCGAGTTCGAGCTGGCTGGGGAAGGTGGTGCCGCTAGTAGATGTATAGATCGTGCAGGTTTCCACCGGTTGTCTGGATTCTCTCTGTCTGCCTTACGATGTTGACCTTTGCCTGGGTGACTGCTGCGATTGCCGCCACGAGCCTGGATGCAAAGAGAAACGAGCTTGATGATGTCAGGGATAAGATAAGGTCGACACGCCGTCAGATATTGAGGATAAAGAAGCAGGAGAAGGGCGTGCTTGCGGAGCTCGAGACCGCGGAGCAGCAGCTTGACAGCATGAGGGCCAGGCTGCGCAGCCTCGAACAACAGATTGCATCCGTGGAGCGCGATATAGGGACGGCCAGGATGGACCTGGCCCGGGCCGAACAGGAGCTCGAGGCGAAGACCAGGCTCCTCAATGCGAGGCTGTCGAGATTTGGGAAAAGGCTGCGTGCCCTCTATATGCATGGCCCGTTGAACTACCTCGAGGTATTATTATCCTCGGGGGATTTTGGTGACTTTACGACGCGCTACGAGCTGGTCAGCCGCTTCGTCGAACAAGATGTCCAGCTGTTTCGGGAGGTGGAGGCCGAGATCAAGGCCGTGGAAGCTGAAAAGGCAGCTGTTGCGGCCAGAAAGGCCAGCCTCGAACGCAAACAGGCAAACCTGGAATCGCTGCGCGGGGAGACCAGGGTCCAGGTGGCGCGGGTGGAACAGCGGGCCAGGGAAAGGGAGGCTATCCTCAGCCGGATTCAGAGTCAGAGGAGGCAATATGAGGAGGCCCTCGATGAATTCGAGCAGATGTCCAGGCAGCTCGAACGCATCATCAGGGAGCTGCAGGAGAAGCAGATGAGATCGGGAAAGGGGATTGCGCCTCCCAAGGGGAAGTTGGCCTGGCCTGTGCAAGGGCGCATAACATCGGGCTTTGGCCTGAGGGTGCATCCCATCCTGGGGACCAGACGGTTTCACTCGGGGCTTGATATCGCATGTCCAACGGGCACGCCCGTGGTTGCGCCGGCGGACGGCGTTGTGATATACAGCGGGTGGATTAGCGGCTACGGCAAGACGGTGATAATCGACCACGGCGGGGGGATATCCACGCTCTACGGGCATAATTCCGCTCTTATGGTGAGCGGCGGCCAGGTTGTTGTCCGGGGCCAGAAGATATCTGAGGTGGGGTCAACCGGCCTCTCGACAGGCCCGCACCTGCATTTCGAGGTGCGCAAGAACGGCACGCCGATCGACCCGCTTACCTTGTTGCCGTGATGATAGCCTGAGGATGGATAGGCTACTGATAAACGACGTAGTATCAGGGTATCGGGGTGGGAACAGGGATATTACGGGATATATGGGGCATTGATGCAGAGGAAGGGTTGATATCATGAGTTTCCGAAAAGCAGGGGCCGTGCGGCGCTGGCTCGTTATAATGTTGTTGTCAGTGGCGCTGCTGGGGTCCCTGGTTGTCCTTGTGGTCGGCGCGCCCAGGGCTCAGGATGCAGCCGGGACCCAAAACCGGGATGGCGTGAAGATATCACGCCAGGTGTTGGAGACTGTATTCCTTTTGAAAACATACTATTATAAAGAAGTCAACTCCACGGACCTCGTGAATGCATATATCGAAAAAGGATCGATCGCTGACATGCTCGCCACGCTCAAGGACCCTTATACGCGTTACATGGATCCCAAGGCATACAAGGAAATGCAGGAGAACATGAAGGCGTCCTTTGATGGCATCGGTATCTCCATCGGGATGAAGGACGATCGCCTCACGATCATAGCCCCGATCGAGGGCACGCCGGGTGAGCGCGCGGGCCTCAAGCCCGGCGATCATATTACTACAATCAACGGGAAGCCCACCAAGGACATGGCCCAGGATTACGCGGTCAGCCTCATGCGGGGACCGAAAGGCACGGAGGTCATCCTCGGGATCGAGCGAGGTGGCAAGACCTTTGATGTAAAGATAATCCGGGATACCATAAAGGTCCCTCAGGTGGAGAGCAAAATGCTAGATAAGCAGGGCAAGATAGGGTATATATACCTCGCCACCTTCTTTGGGGACGACACCAGCGCGAGGTTTGAGGACGCGCTCGTAAAACTGCAGAATGAGGGCATGCGCGGTTTGATCCTCGATCTGAGGTATAACACGGGTGGAGAGCTCGACCTCGCGGTGGACATAGCCGGGAAATTCCTATCATCCGGGGACCCCATCGTGCATATAGTTGGAAGGGACGGGAGCCGGCATACGCTCTCGGCCGGCCCGGGCAGGCACTTCAAAGTGCCGATGGTTGTTCTCATCAACGAGGCGACGGCCAGCGCCTCAGAGATATTGAGCGGGGCGCTGCAGGATATGAAGGCGGCGAAGCTCGTCGGAGTCAAGACCTTCGGCAAGGGCCTGGTCCAGACGATTTTCCCCTTGAGCGACGGGTCGGCTGTCTCCATCACGACGCACCGGTATCTGACCTCTGCAGGGCGGTCCATAAACCATAAGGGCATTGAGCCGGACATTGTGGTCAAGCTGCCGGAGGACGCCAAGACGGACGTGCAGCTGGATAAGGCGGTTGAAATCATGAAAGACATGCTCAAGGTTAAGATCGGGGAGAAGCCTGCGGAGAAAGCAGGGTGATTTGATGTTCCCCTTTGGGAAGATAATATTCTCGATGCTGATGATCATCCCGACGATCGTCTTGAACCCGATGTTCTGGGTTGTCGTGGTGTTGATCTCCGCCCAGTACGCCAGGATCAATCACATAAGGGAGAGGATGCTGGGGAGCGCTGCAGCTTCCCCGATGAAGCTCACCGCGGGTGCGGCATTATACGGGTTTGCCGGGGGTATTATCGGGAGCTTCATCTTCATCTTTATAGGCGTGACCATAAATGGCGCCGGGCTTGCGTATATCTGGCCGCTGGCGCTCTTTCTCATGCTTATCGAGCCCAGGTTCTTGTGTTTCTCATATGCGGGC
Source organism: Bacillota bacterium (assembly GCA_013178125.1). NCBI lineage: Bacteria > Bacillati > Bacillota > Bacillota bacterium. The sequence continues at coordinate 108,248 of JABLXJ010000007.1, forward strand.
GGGCTTGTTGCCCTGAGCAACTTGATTTTCGGCTTCCCGGATGTCTCCATCCCAGAGCTCATGAGCCTGATAGCCGTATTGCACATGGCGGAGAGCATATTGATCTGGGTGAGCGGCCACGAGAGCGCCGTCCCGGTGTTTGTGAAGGATATGAGAGGCAGGCTTCTTGGAGGGTTCAGCCTCCAGAAGTTCTGGCCAATACCGATAATCGCCATGATGGTTATGATGCCGGACGCAGCCCGGTTCCAGGAATTGTTCCGGAATGCTATACATATGCCCGACTGGTGGCCTCTGATAAAGCCGGGAATAACCCCGCCGCCGGGTAAAGAGCTTATCTACCTGATGTTCGCCATCCCTGCGGCCCTCGGATACAGCGACGTCGCGCTGACTCGGATGCCCCTCGACCGGAGCAAGGCCACGGCGAAGCACCTGATGGTTTTCAGTGTTGTGTTGCTGGGCCTGGCGGTGGCGTCTGCGAAATATGGTTTCTTGAAGCTTGTGGCGGCGCTTTTTTCCCCGCTCGGGCACGAGGCGGTCATAAATATTGGGAGGCGGATGGAATTCCACGGGCATCCCCTCTTTGTCAAGCCTGAGAAGGGCCTCAAGATCCTGGACGTGGTGCCGGGGTCCGCGTCCGACCGAGTTGGGTTGAAAACGGGGGATATCATCCTGAGCGTGAATGGAGAGGAGACCAATAGCAAGTCGGACCTGATGCGCATTCTCCAGTCCGAGCCTCCCCACCTGTATATAGAGGGTGTAAGCCCAGAACCGGGGCCGGGTGGTGGGCGGACAAGGCCCTTTACGAAGACGATGCTCGGCAGTATTGAAGTGCTGGGGATAATATCCGTGCCTGAGCCGGGTGAGCAGTTTTATATCGACCTTGATCACATGACGCCCCTCAAGCGGTTTTTGCGCTGGCTTCGGGGGCGGGGGCGCAGGTGATCCGCAATCCGCATCTGGGTCATCGTGGTCATTTTCGAAGCGATCGCGGCGGTCATTTTCGGGGCGGATGATGAATAAAATAAGAGGGCAGGGCTGGTAGAGCATCATGTAGTGTATCACGTGCAGTGTCATGTGTAATATGTCATTATGGATGTGTGGTTGTGCGCTTTAACTACGAGAGAATCTTCAGGGGCAACAAGATAGCTGTTATGATTGGCCTGGGGGTCGGGGTGGCAATTTTCTTGCTAGCCCCTTTCTATTTTTACCGGTTTTATCGGCCTTTCCGGTCTTACCCTGCGCGTATCTATTCTTACCTCGCTAATCCTCGCTTCGGTTGCCGGTCGTTTGGCGAGATAGCCTTTGGACGTGGGTTCCTTGAAACCATTTTCAATGGATGCTTTGAACATGGACCCGGAGAATTAGAGAAAGGACAGATAGGAAAAGGGCATATCATGGATTTCACCGGGGCATGCCACCGGGTAATCGAGTCTGCGGTGGATGCCGTGGTTGCCGCGACTGGGACGGGGTTGGCCCAGAAGACGTGGTCGCAGGAGATGTCGATAATCCCGGGCGTGGTTGTGAGGGGGCGTTTCTCCGAGGTGAGGATCGCGATCGGCGCTATGGGCAGGGCGGCCGGGGCCGGAACCGGGGCCGGGGCTGCCGGAATCCCGGCACTGGTCCGGGTGGAGCGGCAGGTGGTTGATGCAGTTTTGCGCTCCGGCGGGGTGATCATGGATATCCGGCGCGGGGTTCTAGATGAGGCCAGGGCAGGTATAGGTTTTGAGATGGATATAGGCATCCGGGGGAGGGTGTTCGCTATGACGGTTCCCATAAGGGTTATGAGCCTGAGCGTGCGCCTCGAGGGCGCCCCGGAGCGGCCTACCCGGGAGGGTGCCCGCGAAGCTGCCAGGTTAGCGATCATCATCGATGACGTGGGGTACAATCTCGGCGAGCTCGGAAGGCTTATCAAGCTTGGGCGGCCCATGAGCGTAGCCGTGCTGCCCCATGCCCCATTCGCAGCGGAGAGCGCCAGGCGGGCAAGGGTGGGAGGGCTTGAGGTCCTCCTGCACCTTCCGATGGAGCCGCTGAATGGAGCTGCAAATCCCGGTCCCTATGCTATAAGGTGCGACATGACGGACGAGGAGATACGCAGGCTGGTGCTGGATAATCTAGGAAGGGTGTCCGGGGCGGTTGGGGCCAATAACCACATGGGCTCGCGGGCAACAGCGGATATCAGGGTGATGCGGGATGTTCTTTCCGTTCTGGCTGATAGGAGGCTATTCTTTATAGATAGCCGCACGGCGCCAGGCTCGGTCGCGGTAGAGGCAGCCCGTGAGGTCAACGCGGAGAGGGCGGTTGAGGTGATGCCGGGGCGGTCGGGCGCTGCGCCGGCCATCCGCCTTGCTGTTAATGATGGGTTCATCGATAATCAGGCTGATCCTGTGTCCATAGAGGGGCAGATAAGGTTCATTGAGCGGCTCGCACTGAGGCACGGCTCTGCGATATGTATAGGCCACCTTAGACCCACGACGATCCAGACCCTGCGCGAGATGATCCCAGAGCTTGAAGGGGCGGGCTTGCGGCTGGTCCATGTATCGGAGCTGGTACATTGAGATTTCATCGGATTTGCAGCACCAGATTTGTGGTATAATTAGTGACGTGAGATTCCGATGTGCTTCGATAGGGTCGAGCGCGGACAGGCAGGGGGTATGGGCCATGGGCATGGGCGGCGCTTTCAGACTCAAGTCGGATTTTAAACCCAAGGGGGACCAGCCGAAGGCTATCGAGCGATTGTCGCGGGGCTTTATGGAGGGTTGCCGTTTCCAGACCCTTCTAGGCGTCACGGGGTCTGGAAAGACATTCACGATGGCGGGTGTCATCCAGAATCTTCAAAAACCGACTCTGGTTATCGCCCATAACAAGACCCTCGCAGCCCAGCTCTGTAGCGAATTCAAGGAGTTTTTCCCGGGAAATGCCGTAGAATACTTCGTGAGCTATTATGACTATTACCAGCCCGAGGCGTATATTCCTCATACCGACACGTATATTGAGAAGGACGCGTCGATCAACGACGAAATCGACCGGCTGAGGCACGCGGCCACGAGCGCCCTGCTTGAGAGGCGGGATGTCATAATCGTTGCTAGCGTTTCGTGCATATACGGCCTCGGCTCGCCCGAGGATTACCAGGACCTCACGGTCTTGGTCCGCAGGGGTGAGGTTCGCGACCGGGACGACATCCTGCGCAAGCTCGTGGGGATCCAGTACTCGCGAAATGATATCGGATTCGTCCGCGGGACTTTCAGGGTGCGAGGCGACGTTGTGGAGATCATCCCCGCGTACGGCGAGGACGCGATCCGAATCGAGTTCTTTGGCGATGAGATCGAACGGATACTCGAAGTGGATGTTTTGACGGGGGAGGTTTTGAGCCAGCGGGATGCGGTCACGATATTCCCCGCGAGCCATTTCATCACAACAGAGGACAAGCTCAAGAGGGCGCTCGAGTCCATAGAGGGGGAGCTGGAGGAGAGATTGGCCGTGCTTCGCTCCCAGGGGAAGCTGCTTGAAGCCCAGAGGCTCGAGGGCAGGACCAGATACGATCTGGAGATGCTGCGGGAGGTGGGCTATTGCCAGGGCATTGAGAATTATTCCCGTCACCTGACGGGGCGCAAGCCCGGTGAGCCGCCGGCTACCTTGTTGGACTACTTCCCCGATGATTTCCTCATGTTTATAGACGAGTCGCATGTGACCATCCCGCAGATTCACGGGATGTACGCGGGCGACAGGTCGCGGAAGGAGAGCCTCGTTGAGTACGGCTTCAGGCTCCCGTCGGCGTTTGACAACCGGCCTTTGAGGTTCGAGGAATTCGAGAGGAAGATAAACCAGGTTATTTTCGTCTCTGCAACCCCCGGGGAATATGAATTGAAACGGAGCAGCCAGGTCGTCGAGCAGATCATCCGGCCGACGGGCCTTGTGGATCCAGAGATCAGCGTCAGGCCGACGAAGGGCCAGGTGGATGACCTTGTGGGTGAGATAAGGAAGCGGGTGGACAGGAGCGAGCGCGTGCTCGTAACAACCCTGACCAAGAAGATGGCGGAGGACCTGACCGAATACCTCGCCGAGCTTGGCCTCAAGGTCCGCTACCTGCACTCGGAGATCGAGACCCTGGACAGGGTGGAGATACTGAGGGACTTGCGATTGGGCAAATTCGATGTGCTGGTGGGCATAAACCTCTTACGGGAGGGCCTCGACCTCCCCGAGGTTTCGCTCGTCGCCATACTGGATGCGGATAAGGAAGGCTACCTGCGGTCGGAGACCTCGCTCATTCAGACCATCGGTCGCGCCGCCAGGAATGCCGGGGGCAAGGTCATTATGTATGCCGATGTGATCACAGGATCCATGCGGAGGGCCATAGATGAAACTAACAGGCGCCGGGCGATCCAGCTTGAATATAATAGGCAGCACGGCATCACGCCGGAGACGATCAGGAAGGCTGTAAAGGATATTCTCCAGGCGAGCCGTGGCGTGGAGGAGGGCGCACCGGGCGCGCCAGGCGTGCCGGCTGGTGCAGCTTATCAGAAGGGCCAGAAGGGCAGGGCGGCTGCTGTCGCCGTGGCCGAGCAGCATGGGGCCTATGGGGCGGCCGGCGACGGCGATATCGAGGCAGAGCTGGATGGCATGACGGAGAAGGAGATTGCGCATATGATCCGCGGCCTCGAGAAGGATATGCGGCGGGCTGCGGAGGCGCTGGAGTTTGAGCGGGCTGCTGAGCTGCGGGACAGGATAAGGGAGCTCAGACGCAGGTTCGCCTCGTGACCGGAGGGGTCGAAGTTGAGCAAGGAAATGATAATTGTCAGGGGTGCGCGGCAGCACAACTTGAAGAATATAGATTTGGAGATACCCAGGGACAAGCTCGTCGTCATCACGGGGCTCAGCGGGTCAGGCAAGTCTTCCCTGGCCTTCGATACGATTTATGCCGAGGGCCAGAGACGTTACGTGGAGTCCCTCTCCGCCTACGCCCGGCAATTCCTCGGCCAGATGGACAAGCCGGACGTTGATTATATCGAAGGGCTCTCGCCAGCGATCTCCATAGATCAGAAGAGCGGCAGCCGGAATCCCCGGTCAACCGTGGGAACTGTGACGGAGATATATGATTACCTCCGCCTCTTGTTTGCGCGCATAGGTAAGCCCCACTGCTACAAGTGCGGCCGGCCCATAACGCAGCAGACGGTCGAGCAAGTGGTCGATAAGGTGCTGGCGCTTGGCGAGGGCACCAGGCTCCAGGTGCTCGCGCCCATCATAAAGGGAAAGAAGGGCGAGCACCGCAAGGTCCTTGAAGACATCCGGAGACAGGGTTTTGTGAGGGTCCGCGTGAACGGCGAGGTTCACGAGGTAACCGAGGAGATAAACCTGGAGCGCTACAAGATCCATACAATAGAGGTGGTTGTGGACCGGCTGGTAGTAAGGCCGGACATCCGCAAGAGGCTCGCGGACTCCGTCGAGACCGCCATGAAGCTCGGGGACGGGGTCGTGATCATAAACCTCGTAGGGGAAACCAGAGGCCCGTCACCGGGGGCATCTGCGGGAGCAGGGGCTGGGGCTGGGGCAGGAACAGGGGCTCCAGAAGACCTCGTCTTCAGCGAAAAATTCGCATGCCCGGAATGCGGCATCAGCTTTGACGAGCTCGCCCCGAGGATGTTCTCTTTTAATAGCCCATATGGTGCGTGCCCGGCATGTGCGGGCCTGGGCAGCAAGTGGGAGATCGACCCCGAGCTCGCCCTGGACTTGGATAGACCCATCAGGGATGGCGGGATCGTGCCCTGGAGGGCTTCTTGGGCGGGAACGCGGAGCGATTTCTACAAGGAAAGGGTCGAGGCGGTATGCCGGGATTTCGGCATAGACATGACTGTGCCCATCGGTGAGCTTCGCCCTGAGGAAAGGGATATCCTGTTGAATGGCGCGGGCGCCAGGAGGTTCAGGTTCCAGTACCATAATCTCGAAGGCCGTCTCCGGTGGTACGAGACGACCTATGAGGGGGTCATTCCCTACCTGGAGAGAAAGTACCGGGAGGCGCAGACGGACTTTGCCCGCGAGGAAATAGAGCAGTTCATGAGCACGAGGCCGTGCCCGGTATGCAACGGGGCGAGGCTCAAGCCTGAGAGCCTGGCGGTTACCATTGCGGGGAAATCTATAGTCGACGTGACGCGGTTTTCCATAGCTGAGGCAAGGGAGTTCTTTGAGAACCTCCAGCTAACTGAGCGTGAAAGGATAATAGCGCACCAGATTTTGAAGGAGATAAGGCAGAGGCTCGGGTTCCTGGTGAATGTCGGGCTGGATTACCTGACGCTCGATAGGACGGCGGGGACGTTGGCGGGTGGCGAGGCGCAGAGGATCCGGCTCGCTACCCAGATAGGATCGAGCCTCGTCGGGGTGCTGTATATCCTGGATGAGCCCAGCATAGGTCTCCACCAGCGGGATAACAGGCGCCTTATCAATACCCTGCTCGAGCTGCGGGACCTGGGAAACACGGTCATCGTGGTGGAGCATGATGAGGAGACCATGCGCTCGGCTGACTATATTGTGGATATGGGCCCGGGCGCAGGGGAGCACGGCGGGTACGTGGTGGTGGCGGGCAGCATGGAGGATATAATGGCGTGCAGGGCGTCGATCACAGGGCAGTACCTGAGCGGGGAGCGGCGCATCGAGGTGCCCGAGGTGCGCCGGAAGCCCAGCGGGAAGTCGCTGGTTGTGAAAGGCGCGCGTGAACACAACCTGAAGAGTATAGACGTGGAGATACCCTTAGGGGTGTTCGTTTGTGTTACGGGGGTCTCGGGCTCGGGGAAGAGCACGCTCGTGAATGAGATCCTGTATAAGAGGCTGGCGCACGAGCTGAACGGGGCGGCCGTGAAGGCAGGGGCTCATGACGCCGTTCTTGGGATTGAGAACCTCGATAAGGTCATTGACATCGACCAGTCGCCGATAGGCCGCACGCCGCGTTCGAACCCGGCCACATATACCGGCGTATTCGATTATATAAGAGAGACCTTCGCGCAAACCCCGGAGGCTAAGGTGCGTGGCTACAAGCCCGGGCGCTTTAGCTTCAACGTGAAGGGGGGGCGCTGCGAGGCGTGCCGCGGCGATGGGATAATAAAGATCGAGATGCATTTCCTGCCGGACGTCTATGTTCCCTGTGAGGTCTGCAAGGGGAAGCGCTATAACCGGGAGACCCTCGAGGTGGGGTACAAGGGCAAGAGCATCGCGGATGTTCTGGACATGCGCGTCGAAGATGCTTTGGAATTCTTCCAGAACATCCCGCGGATCAGGCGCAAGCTCCAGACCCTTTATGATGTGGGGCTGGGCTATATCAAGCTTGGGCAGCCCGCGACAACTCTGTCGGGCGGCGAGGCCCAGCGAGTCAAGCTGGCCACGGAGCTCAGCAGGCGGAGCAACGGCCGCACGCTTTATATCCTCGATGAGCCGACGACCGGGCTTCACTTCGCGGATATCGAGAAGCTCCTGAGCGTTCTCGGCAAGCTCGTCGACGCCGGGGATACGGTGCTCGTCATCGAGCACAATCTTGACGTGATAAAGACGGCGGATTATATTATAGACCTGGGGCCGGAGGGCGGCGAACGTGGCGGCACGATTGTGGCGTGCGGGACGCCGGAGGAGGTTGCGCAGGTCTGCGGGTCGTATACAGGCCAGTTCCTGAGGGGAATCCTCGGGCCTCGGCTCAGGATGGCCGCTAAGGTGGCGGCGTGCTAGATAGCCAGCTAGTCAGCTGGCCAGCTGGCCAGATAAAGAGCTAGATATGGGCGTGCTGGGGAAAAGGTGAGGGCCATGTGAGGGTCATGGGCAGAAAGGTGAGGGGCATGGGGTAGAGGAGATTGTCAGAAACCTCCCGGAGAAGCCGGGGGTTTATATAATGAAGGACGCGCGAGGGAAGTTCATCTATGTCGGCAAGGCTGTATCGCTCAAGGCGCGCGTCCGCTCATATTTCCAGTCGCCCGGGAGCCTTTCGCCCAGGGTGCGCCTCATGGTGGAGAAGGTCTCCGACATAGAATATGTTGTCACAGGGTCCGAGGTCGAGGCGTTGATTCTCGAGAATAACCTGATCAAGCGCCACAGACCCTGGTACAATATAAGGCTGCGCGACGACAAGACCTACCCCTATGTCAAGGTCACGCTCGCTGAGCGTTTCCCCAAGGTAATAACTACGCGGAGGATGGTTCAGGACGGGTCGCGCTACTTCGGGCCGTATACGGATGCGGGGTCCCTATATGATACCTTGCGCTTTTTGAAGCGGCTTTTCCCCGTGAGGAGCTGCAACAAGAAGATAGGTGATAAGACCGATGACAGGCCTTGTCTCAATTACCATATCGAGCGTTGCCTGGCCCCGTGCTCAGGGAGGATCAGCGAGAAGGCCTACCGGACGGTGATTGACCAGATTTGCCTCTTCCTGGAGGGGCGGCAGGAGGAGCTCATCAGGGCGATGCGCAAGGATATGACGAGCGCGGCCCTGGTGGAGGATTATGAGCGGGCGGCCGCGATACGGGACAGGATTCGCGATCTTGAGAAGGTGATTGAGCGGCAGAAGATCGTCTCTCCTTCGCTGGGAGACATCGACGTCATCGCGTTCGCGCGCAATGATACGGATGCCTGCGCGCAGATCTTGCTTATCCGGGACGGCAAGATGATAGGCCGCGAGCATTTCGTCCTCGAGAATGTCAAGGTTGTTACCGATACCGGGGAGCCAGGCGATTCGGATATTATGACTGCATTCGTAAACCAGTATTACGCCAGCGCGAGCTTCGTGCCGTCGGAGGTTCTCCTACAGCATCCCATCGACGACGCGGATATTGTCGCGAAGTGGCTCAGCGAGAGGAAAGGCGGGAAGGTAACGCTTCGTGTGCCGAGGCGCGGCACGAAGAAGGAGCTTGTAGAGATGGCGGCGGAGAACGCCCGGCTCTCCCTGGGCCGGGTCGCGCTCGAGAGGGTTGAGAGGGTCCAGGCCGGGGAGATGGAGGAGGGCGCCCTTCTCGAGCTCCAGAGGGCGGTCGGGGCTGAGATCGGGCTCGAGGAACCGCCGCGAAGGATAGAGGCGTTTGATATCTCCAACATCCAGGGTCGGGAAGCCGTTGGATCGATGGTCGTATTTAAGGATGGAAGGCCCCTCAAGTCGGGTTACCGCCGGTTTAAGATCAAGCTGGCGGGAGGGCCCGATGACTACGCCATGATGCGGGAGGTGGTGCTCCGGCGTTACCGGCGCGCTAGGGCGGCGTACGGTGGCGACGGGGCTGGGGCAGGGGCCGGCACTGGCGATGCGGGGAAATGGGACCAGCTCCCGGATCTGATCCTGATCGACGGCGGCAAAGGCCAGCTCGGGGCGGCGAGGGATGCCTTGAGGGAGGTCGGGCTGGATTTCATCCCGACGATCGGGCTCGCAAAGGAGTTCGAGCACATATTTGTTGAGGGACGGAGCGATCCTATCGTTCTTCCGCGCGATTCAAAGGCCCTCTTTGTCCTCCAGCGCGTGAGGGATGAGGCTCACAGGTTCGCCGTGGCCTACCACAGGCGACTACGGGAGAAAGACGCTACCTTGTCCCAGCTCGCGGGGATAAAGGGCATAGGCAGGAAGAGGATAGGGGCGCTCTTTAATGCCTTCAAATCCCTCGATGAGATGCGCCGCGCCGGAGTCGACGAGCTCGCGAGCGTGCCGGGGATGACCCGGAAGGCCGCGGAGCTTGTCTATAGTTACCTGCACCAGGGCTAACGCATCCTGTGTCGAGGGAGCTCAATCCCTTTCTTTCTTACCCTTTTCAGAAGGCTTGGGACCGCGTCCTCTAAAGCACCGGCATACAGCACCGGTGGTCGGGCAGGTGCTGTGCCAGCCACCCGGCGAAATCCGGCACCGCATAGAAAACGTGATCAGGCGCCTCTTTCAGAATAGCTACATGGCCAGGTGCAGATGTCACCCACAGCGCCGCAACGGTGGTAACGCCAGCGGCCCGCCCGGCCTTGATATCGGCCCATGAGTCTCCAACGAAGACGGTATGCCCCGGCCGGAGCTCCAGGTGCTTCATTGCCAGGAAGATGCCTTCAGGGTCTGGTTTCGGGACGACCACATCGACCCCTGTAACCACGGTATCGATTAAGGTATCGAGGCCGAGCTTCTGTAGGGTGATAGCTGCGCTCCGGGGCCCCTTACCCGTCACGATGCCCGTCTTTACGCGCCTTGACTTCAGGGAATCCAGTAGTTCCCATATCCCCTCGATTTCGACCGTGCTGGTGTCATGAAACTCAGCATAAAAACGCCAGTAGTCCTCGAGGCAGTCCTGGCAGTGCTCAGCGCCGACGACCCGCGCCACCATGCCCTCCTCGGGCGGTCCAAACATGGCCCTGATCTCCTCGTCCTTGAAACGACGGCCTATATATTTTTCAAAGGCATGATTAAAGGCTTTGTAACACAGAGGTAGCGTGTTGGCTAAGGTCCCGTCCAGGTCAAAAATCACGCCTTGGATTGTGTCCGCTTGAATTATGCCCACAGGAAGCTCTCCTCCAGATTTAAGAATAAATTGGCTTAAATTGGGCCGCTGACAACCCTCGAAGAAAAACTGATCCTAAACGCATTCCCTTTTGTAGTCAATTGTATCATATATCTCCATCACTTTGAATATCTTAACCCGTTCTCTACGTCACGCGTTAGGGCCCGAACACTGATCTACATCATCCTTCCCGGCTAACCCATAACGTACATCACCTCTCCCGCCCCACCCGTGACGTACATCATTCCATCGCGCCTCACCCGTTACGTGTATCACTACTCCTCCCCCATCTGTAATGTTCGTCATTCATCTCGCATCACTCGTTCTGTACATCACTGGTTCCCCCGGAATCATTCACCACAGCAACCCTCACGGGCAACAGCTGATGTGCAGCACGCCTCTTGGGTGAAGGCTGATGCATATCACGATTCTGTGCCAATCCATTCTATGGGTCATGCATGATAGATCATGGATGATAGATTATGGTTCAACGCGGAGTGGTATGATCGATTGATTTAGCTCAAAGAGGGCTCAGGGATCATGACCTACCCCTGGATTATAGCGTGCCGTACAGGTATCTATCTTCTACGGAGAAAGGATTTTCCCTTTTCTGACAAGAAGGATTTGTAGTGTCAATACTGAATAGGTGCCTTGGGTGGCAACGTACGAGTTTAGGAATATCAAGGATTCCAAGGGGCCTTTGAAGAGCCCTGTTTGTTATCATTACGCCCATTTGTACCATGCGGAACGTATGATCATATTTCCTGGGGCGATAAAATGGCATTTGTCGGTCGAAAAATCGGTTTTTGAGAAGGATTGTTGATAACTATGCCGAATGTGGCAAATAACGGTGAAATAGATAGGTATTCCATAAAGATACTGTAATGCTAGAAATGCTAGAATAGAATAATTTGGGGGGTGCATCGTATGCGGGTGAAGATCCGTTTATTCCCTAGAGAAATAAACGGCTTAACCGTCATTCCCTTGGATTTTCGTCGATATTTCATCTCATTAACTAAAACACTACTCCAGGGGTCGCCCTGCTATCAGCGGTTTACCGAAGATGCACCAGGATATAGCCCCTATGTATTCCATGTTGCCTTTGGGGAGGTTGTTGAAGCTGATTCTATCGAGCAAACAATGATCGTGCGTCCTCCCATTTCCTATATATTTTCCACGGGCCTACCGGATCTCTTCACTCCAGTTATCAACACGGCCATCAACCACAAAGGAGCGGAAATGGTATTGGGACTTGTGTTAGAAGAGGTAGAATTACTACCCCTCCGGCGACTTACAAAAAGCCATGTTCATTTTCATTTCCCAGGGCACGTCGTCTTCCGCACAAGGGATGGGTACCCTGATGGCAACGACCTGACTGCCCTTGAAGAAGCCATCAATTATCATGGAATGAAAAAAGCAGAGTTCCTGGCACAGCACTATGGCCTTGAATCTATCCCACGGGAGCGAATACGCCTGCTCCAAGGCTCAGATCCAAAAAAAGGAGTGTGTTACCATTACGGCGGGACCCTAACCACCGTTCGGGGGGATATCTTTTTGGAAGGGTTTCCCTTAACTCTCCAATTCCTTTATGACTATGGCCTCGGCGTGCGGACCGGGCAGGGTTTTGGGTATGTGGAGGTGGTGCAGGAATGGTAGAAGGGATTACCCTATATCCAAGTTCATGGTATTATAATGCGTGCTTGTATGGTTTCCTGAAGGTGGTCGCTTACGGCCTTGGAGAGGACTACATAGAAAGGAATGTACTGAAAGACGACGGAACGATATATCTCTGCGCAGAATTACTTACCACAGTTTTTAGCACTCCGAAAGAGGGACCACCTGTGATTCCGCTCCAGGAGGATCGGGAGCCGCCCCTTAGCGTCAGCGATATCAAGCGGTTTGCCTGGTGGTGGGTAGAGATGAGCAGGGAGATGATCGTCTGGGAGGAAAAGGATAAAGCTCTCTCTGATCCATCCCCCGATGACATCATCCAGGCGGTGTGCGGGAGAGTGATCGCGGGCATGCCAGCTATCGTTGGGACACATTTCGGGGGCTTTCAAAAATACTATAACCTTTTCCAAAAAGAGGTCTACCGAGACAAAAAGGCATTTCTCAACAGGTGGTTTTCGGCGGGTAAGGCAATGGGGTTGGAGAAATGTAGTCTCTGTGGACAACCCGTATGTTATCCGGAAGACGACTTCGAAATACGCCAGTATCATCGCTTTTTTATGGCGGTGCTTTCATACAATCTTGCCTCATCACCCCAGTTCCCAAACTCATTCTGGGATTTAAACCCGAATTCTCTTATATGTCCCTTATGCCGGAGCATTCTTCTCTGCTCACATTTCGCTGCAGAGCAAAGGCTCTTTGCAAATACCAACGACCTGGCCTTTAACTGGTATTTCAATAAGTTCCTATTGAGGAGTCACGCGATGTTTACCCGCCCGGCATCAAACCGAAACTATCAGGAGCTCTTTGGTCGCTTCTTACACTCCAATAGCCAGATATCATTGAGTATGGGAGCCTGGAGGTTGCAGGGATTGGAGTTCATCAACTTTACAGCAGATAGAATTGAGCATTATATTCTACCTCCCCTTATTTGTGACCTTTTACTTAACCCGATAGCAAGTGGGCTGTTTACTAAGATCAGAAATCAGGCCGTACTCAAGCATATCATGGAGGAACGCTATGAGCATCTGCCTAACGTATGTTACAAATCCTTACGTAATGCCTTAAAAACCACTCCCGACAATACCATAGATCAAGACTTCGAAGCAAGGCTCTCACTTTCCGGGACTATAAGTCTCTGCCGGCTATATATAGAAATCAGAAAATTACGCCAGGAAGGGAGGAATCATTTTATGGTAAACTTCGATGAGATACTGAAAGCTGGTCGAGAGTCGCCGCTTGTGGAGGATAAGGGTAGTCTCACCTTCAGGTTGCTGGAGCTAGTGCGACTGGGAAGGAAGGAGGAAACCTACTACCTGCTACTAAGGTCATATATAGCCAATAACCGCCCTTTCCCGACCGCATTACTGGACGTTCTGAGGTTACGGGATCTCAACTTCTTTAGGAACTCTATGTTCGGCTACATTTCTGGTATTGCTGAGGCAAGGAAGGAAAAAGAAGAACAAGGAGGAGAGGCATAAATGGTCTGCAAGGGCATTACAGTCACCGCACTTTTCGAAAGTGCGGCTCTCAACCGGGACGAGAAAGTCGGGGGCAATGTGCCCTCCATCAAGAAACTCGCTCGGGGAAGCGGGGTCTATTCCTATTTTAGTAGACAGAGCATTCGCCACCATCTTTTCACCACACTCCAATATCGGTATAATGATTGGAAGCCTGCGCCTGTCACCCTGGCTGGGGATAGGGACAATAAAGTTATCCAGTTTGCCTTTCCAGAGGCTAATATCCTTGACTATCCCGAAATGGACCTCTTCGGCTACATGAATACCGATGCCTCCGGACGCCCTACCCGAAAAGCGCCTCTCGGGATCACAAAGGCCGTCTCAATCGAGCCCTGGCAGGCAGATATGTCCTTCGGTGCAAACCATGATATGGTGGCACGGTATAGGCAAAGGGGTGAAAAAGCAGAACCTAACCCATACGTGAAGGAAGAGCATTATTCCTTTTACCGCGTTTCCTTTACGCTCGACCTCTATAGATTCGGCTATGATGAATACCTCTATAAAAACGATAAAAAGGAACCGAAAGTACCAGATGCTCTCAAGGAATTAATAGACACGCGCACCCTTCCGGTGAAGAAAGATGAGGACGTGAAAAAGATAGCCAGCTGGGCACAGAATAGAATCTCCGATCTGGGGGAAGACGTGGAGTGGAGGAAATATGATTCTCAGGGCGAGATCATAGGTTTGATTGGAGTGTCTCCCGAGATTGGGAGGGCAGTCTTCGTTGTAGCGGACGCAGAACGTAGAAAGCGGCTCGCCGAGATAGTCTCTGTCCTAAAGAATGGGATGATGCTTCATGCTAGCGGGGAAAGTTACGGTATCGTGCCACAGTTCCTCATTATCGGTTGTCTTACAATACCTGTGCCCGTGTTCAATAGCTTTGTCACCCTTAAAGATGGTGCCATTGATGCGATGCAACTCAACAGGGTTCTTACGGACAACGACTATATACTGCGCGCATTTGTTAGTAGCACCCTTCCCTTCAGTAAGGAATGGGAGGCAAAGGCCCGAGAGAAACTCGACCAGGAGATCAGTATCGATACGATTGTCAATTGCTGCTTGACTGGAGCTGACGGGGGGACTAAGTAATGGAATGCCTGCGCCTTCAGTTTAAGGCTCCAACCGCGCATTACCGCGTGCCTTTCACCTATAAGGTTAGGCAGAGCTATCCCATTCCCCCCTATTCAACGGTAATAGGGCTCTTATGTAATGTCCTGGGTATAGGGGAAACAATCGACGCTTTTCTGAGCCAGCCTTTTGGGCTTTACATAGCGGGTAGATTCCAATCATTAACCCATGAATACACGTGGTTACGTAATATGAAGCAGGAGGAACATATCAAACGCTTCAAGGATAGGAGTCGGCGCGAAATCGACCAGGTCCCGGAACACCCTGGAGGGCAGGTTCCAGTTACATTAGATGTCTTGAATGAGGTAGAGACTGTAGTATACTTGATTCATCCATGTCGGGAGATCCTCATGCAGATACATGATAATCTCTTTTATCCTGAGGTTTGGCTAAGCCATCTTCATTTGGGCAGATCAGAAGACTGGGTGGTGCCGGAGAACATTAGTGTCGTCACTCCTTTACCTTCTCTGGAAGTAGAACCGATTTGGACGAAAGACAGGGGTTATTACTATTGGCTCCCTTATCCGGAGGATACCTGGGAGCTCGATAAGTGGGGGAATAGGAAAGAATATGAAGAGCTATTTAGGAAAGCTATGGGGACCCCGCAGTTGGTCACCGCTCTCTATCGAAAGGTAGAGGAGCCGAAAGGAAACGGAGAGTTCTGGAAGATTCGTAACTTCAACCATATACGTGCAAAGATTTGCAGCGGACAGGTACCTTTGGTAGAGTTCGGTAGCCTCCCCAAAGTCCTTGTCGATCCCGATCCCGAACTCATGCTCCCCATCTTCCCGGCATGTATCCTATGGAGGTGAGCAAGAGTGCCCTTTCTTGCCAAAAGCAACGGTGTTACATTGGAGAAGCACACAGCTGATGTGTTGACATCAGTCCAGGTCCTCAAGAGGAAGAATCGCAGCAGGTATCCCGAGGAACTGTGGAGGGATCTTGAGATTGCCGCCTTTCTCCATGATACGGGGAAAGCCGATCCCTCATTCCAGCGGAAAGTGGGGGGTGAATACAGCGACTGGTTACAAGAGGCATCACCCTCTATCTCTCATAACTTAGTTTCTCTCTTTCTGGTCAACCGAGAGAAATTCATCGCGTCTACCCATAGTCCGGAAATGGTCCTAGGGGCGGTCTCCTTTCATCACTGGCGCGATTATTATCCAGATCTTCTCCTTGGGTCAAGAAGTGCGGAAGTTTCGGGGCTTGCAAGAAACATGTCAATGGAAAGGGAGCGATGGGGGGCTCTAGCAAGTAAGCTCCGCAACGAAATGCGATCCTTGGCTTTACAACATGGAATCGATCCCGAGATTATAGATCTCAACGCTAATTGGGTATCTTACTTCCAACATAGCAACCTCGGAAATGCAGGACTCCTTCTGCCACCCTATCTGCTTTCCTTTCTGCCGCAGAGGCTTACGCTGCGCAGCACTGTTGAGGATGTAAGAAAGAGAATCTTTCTATCTGGAAACTTGATACGATGCGACCACTTCGCCTCCCTTGTCGAGACCGAGAACCCTGAGCTCACCATAGAGGATATCGAATATAGCCTCCCCTTATCGTATGAAGAGCTTGCCAGGGTTCTAGAAGAGATATTCCGAGAAAAGTCCTCCGACAGCCAGGGAGCGCAGTCGTCTTTCTGGCAGAAGGAGTTCTTTGAGAAGAATCCCGAACGTTGCGGCCAGTCTATGGTGTTTATAGCTCCTACCGGCGTTGGGAAGACGGAGTTCTCCTACCTTTGGGGTACCGGGAAGAAGAATATCTATCTCTTGCCATTAAAGGCCACGGTGAACGCGATATGGCAGCGTACTCAAGGTGTCCTGGGTAGGATAGAGAGCAACTTGAGGACTCATGTCGCCCTCCTTCATGGCGAGGCTGCTTTGGAGTTTCGTAACCGTAAGGATGAGCTCGATCTGGAGGGGGAAGGGCTGGTGCGCTCCCTCGTCCTTGCCCGTCATCTGGCCGAACCCTATATCATCGCCACAGGTGACCAGGTAGCTCCGGCTGTACTCAAATATCCAGGCTATGAACGCATATATGCAGTCCTAATGGATTCCTTCGTGGTAATAGATGAAGTACAGGCCTATGATCCCAAGGCGGCAGCGATCGTTACCAAGCTCCTTGAGGACGTTCACAAACTAGGTGGCAAAGTCCTTTTGATGACCGCCACCCTCCCCCCTTTCATAAGGAGGGAAATTGAAAAGCGTCTTGAGTTACCGGTCGTTGATTTCCTATCAGAAACCCCCCTTGGCAAGGCACTTGCTACCAGATCCCGTCATCGACTCAAAATAAGAGTCTATCGTGGGGAATCGACCCAGACGGAAGAAATATGCCATGCACCCTCTTTTGAGGGGCTAATCAGTGAGATGACGGCTGCTGCGAGAGACGGCAGAAAGGTATTAGCCGTTTTCAATACTGTAAAAGCCGCCCAAAGGGCTTATGAGTTGGCATCGAAACTCTTGAATGAAGCCAAAACCAGGCTTCCCTTACTGCTTCTCCATTCTCTGTTTACCCAAGCTGATCGGAGAGGGCATGAAAAATTAGCCACGGAGGATTATATACCAAATGGAAAGCCATCAAAAATCGAGGGGGGATGCATCGTATTCGCCACTCAGATCGTTGAAGCTTCCCTCGATATCGATGCCGATATATTGTACACTGAGCTCTGCCCGATGGATAGCCTCATTCAGCGCCTTGGCCGGGTATGGCGTAGAGCTGCCCGCTGGGTCTCCGGTGATTGGAGTCCGCCATATATAAATGTCCATATCTTGATCTGTACAGATAATGATAAGCTATGTTCCGGTGATGGAGGGGTATATGACAGACACCTTCTTCGCCTAACGGCGTATCTTCTCGCATGCCACGCTCAAGGAAATCAAGAGATAACACAGCTCCCTTCGGAGCTTCTAGCATCCTACAAAGAAGTGCTGACCCCCGGAAAGAGGTCCAGAAGGGGTGCTCCCCGGAAGGGTCAGAACGAAGAAGGGGGTACCAAACTGCTACAATTTCTTGTTGATGCGCCTGAATTCTCGCTTACAGAGTCGGAGAAAAGCCAGATGGTAAACCTGATTTACGAGGTGCTGGACCGTGCTGAGGAAGAAGGTGAATCGGAAATTGCCTCCTACCTCAGTGAGTACTATGGAAGGCTAGATGCCCTAGATAACGGCTATTGCTCCGACCGAAAGGACGATGCCCAGCGTCTCTTCCGCGAGATACATACTGTGGAGGTTGTTCCATCAGCTATGATGAAGCAATTCGAGGAGGAGCTGGAGACATTTATCTATAACTATAAGCACCCAAGCTATTTTGACTTTGCCGAGCTGATCCTGAGCCGCTTCACAGTGCCTATAGCGGAGTATTCCATGCGTAGACACAAAAGGCAGCCCCTTGTCGACCAAATCAAGCTGGGCGAAGCTGATAGCACGCTAGCCAATAAAGTTAGGAATTGGCTTCAGGGAATTATGTCGCTTTCCGCCCCCTACGATAGCGACCGTGGATTGGTCCTGGAGGCAAACGTAAATGGAGAAAGCTGAGGAAGAACACGATTTCCCAATCGACCAACTTGCTATTACTGGCACGATGGTTGCCTACTACCATATATGCCAGCGTAAGCTCTGGCTATTTTGCCGGGGACTTAACCTCGAAAATGTCTCCGGTAACCCCGACGTGATTAAAGGAAGCATCATTCATGAATCTCGTTTCCCGCGGGAGACATTACGCGATGTATCCTTCGGCCAGGTAAAGGTCGATTTTATTAAATTTGGTGACCAAGTCTACCTGCATGAGCTCAAGAAGAGTCGAAAGTTCGAAGACGCCCACATCATGCAGATGAAGTATTATATTTTCGTTGCTCGTAGCAAGGGTATAAACTGCTCGGGCGGCATAATCCATTACCCCACGGCAATGCGTAAAGTGGAGGTGACATTCACTGAGGAGGACCAGGAGCACATTGTTGAGGCACTTGGTGGCATTTCCGGAGTTGTCAAGGCCAGCGTGCCCCCCGGTAAGCTCAAAAAGAAGTTCTGCAAGCGGTGCGCCTACTTTGACTTCTGTTATGTATAAATCCTAACCAGGAAGTGAACATGATGGGCAGGACATACTATGTCTTCTCCTCTGGTCGGTTGAAGAGGGAACAGAATACTCTGAGTCTGGAAACTGAAGATGGACGCAGAATGATTCCTATTGAGGATGTGGAACAGCTCTACCTCTTTGGAGAAACCGATTTTAACTCGCGTCTTTTAGACTTTCTGGCCCAGAAGGAGGTCACTGTCCATATCTTCAACCACTTCGGCTACTATGTAGGGAGCTTCATCCCGCGTGAAAGTCAGCTTTCCGGGTTCCTAATCGTAAAACAGGTGGAACACTACCTGAACTTGGGGAAAAGGTTGATTCTGGCCAGGTGCCTTGTCGAGGGGGCGATTCACAATATAAGGCGCAACCTGGAGAAGCGGAACCTTGATGAGACCTGTACGGGACTTGATGAATACCGGAGTTCGCTCAAAGAGGTAAAGACGATCGAGGAAGTAATGAGTATCGAAGCGCACGCCCGCAAACTTTATTACTCAGTGTGGGAGGGGATTACCGGCTGGGAGTTTAATGAGCGGAGTAAGCAGCCACCCGGGAACGCGCTAAACGCATTGATATCCTTTGGAAATGCCATGACTTATACTTCGGTATTACGGGAGATATATAGGACAGCACTTAACCCGACTATTAGCTACCTCCATGAGCCTTCGGAAAAGCGGTATTCCCTGGCTCTAGACATCGCAGAGATCTTCAAGCCTGTACTCGTGGATCGGCTCATTTTCCGTATTATTAACCTGGGGAAGCTTACCACCGAACATTTCAACCAGGAATTGAATGCTACATATCTCTCAGACGAGGGGCGTAAAATCTTCGTGCGCGAGTTTGAAGAGCAGGCCGAGAGTACCGTTTTACATAGAGCGCTCGGCCGGAAGGTAAAATATAGAAGCTTGATTCGCCTTGACCTATATAAACTGATCAAACATCTAATCGGCGAGGAGACCTTTACTCCGACAAAAGTATGGTGGTAGAAATGCGTGTTATTTTGATTTATGATATCAACACTGAGGATAATGCGGGAAAGAAGCGCCTTCCCAGAGTCATGAAGGTCTGCCGCAAATACCTCGTGCATGTCCAGAAATCAGTTTTCGAAGGCTATCTTACGGAAGGCAAATATGCCCGTCTTCAGCATGAGCTGGGTAGAGTGATCGATAAAAATGAGGATTTTGTGATTGCCTACAAACTTGCAGACGGGGTTAAACTGGATAAAGATATCTTAACAGAGACTCCCGACCCCATGGACAATTTCCTCTAAACCGGTACAAAAATGGTTTTATGAGGTTTTTACCTCAATTTAATGTTTTTGCCCTGGGTCGATTCAAAAGTTTATTCTGCAAGACCCGAGGTTTGACGCAAGATATCTATTGAATATAGAACCGAAGCTCTGGTATATCTACATTTTTACCTGCGGGTGGGCATCGTCCGTAGAGGAATATGAACCTACCTCGGGCCGTATTCGGCTTGGGTGCAGTTAGCGGTGGGCATCGTCCGTAGAGGAATATGAACCTTTATAGCCGAATGCCCTTATTGCGGAAATCGACTGGGTGGGCATCGTCCGTAGAGGAATATGAACTGGCTTGTGTATCGAGATAATCCCGATGGGGAGGACGGTGGGCATCGTCCGTAGAGGAATATGAACTAGCCATACTCAAGGCCTATAAGTCCTGTCACCTTCGGTGGGCATCGTCCGTAGAGGAATATGAACTTTCACTTTGTCGAACCACCTTGACTTTCACGTCCCAGGTGGGCATCGTCCGTAGAGGAATATGAACCTCCGAAATATTGAGCGTCAAGTATCCTCCAGGCCGGGTGGGCATCGTCCGTAGAGGAATATGAACACCGCTCACCCGGAGTCTAGGACTCCCGCTGATTCGGGTGGGCATCGTCCGTAGAGGAATATGAACACATATATTCCAAGCGCGGCTAACCATCCCTCCCAGGTGGGCATCGTCCGTAGAGGAATATGAACCCTCCTTCAAAATGCTGAAAAAATTAGCTACGCCTGGTGGGCATCGTCCGTAGAGGAATATGAACAATAATGATCTTGTCATCCATTTATAACACCCCCTTGGTGGGCATCGTCCGTAGAGGAATATGAACTTGCGTAGGAAGTCACGCACATTGACGAGATATTGAGGTGGGCATCGTCCGTAGAGGAATATGAACGTATGGTTCATACGAACCCCCCTGGGGGCCTAACGGGTGGGCATCGTCCGTAGAGGAATATGAACCCGGTATTCTATCGGTGTTGACCTGGCGAAGTATCAGTGGGCATCGTCCGTAGAGGAATATGAACCCTCCTGGGTCTTCTGTTTCACCTGATCCGCCGCCGTGGGCATCGTCCGTAGAGGAATATGAACAATAATTAAATTAAAATAACCCCTGCGCCCTGCCGTGGGCATCGTCCGTAGAGGAATATGAACGAGCGCAGCACTCGAACTAAAACTACAGGGAGCGCGTGGGCATCGTCCGTAGAGGAATATGAACGCGGATAGCGTGAAGATAGCCACGGCCGTGGCGGGGGCGAGTGGGCATCGTCCGTAGAGGAATATGAACTTGTGTTAGGAACAACTATGAGCGTATCTGGCACGTCGTGGGCATCGTCCGTAGAGGAATATGAACAACAATGAGAACCTGGAGCAGAATCAAGATATAGACGTGGGCATCGTCCGTAGAGGAATATGAACTTAAGATGGCTATTCCATAAGGATCAACGGAGAGCGTGGGCATCGTCCGTAGAGGAATATGAACTTGATTGTGGCTGTCATTGTAAAACCTCCTCGCAATAGTGGGCATCGTCCGTAGAGGAATATGAACTTCCTGGCGGCGTGCCTTGAAGCAGTGCCAGAATGTGTGGGCATCGTCCGTAGAGGAATATGAACTTTCAGCCGGGGCCATAGGTGCGTCATAGTGCGTCCGTGGGCATCGTCCGTAGAGGAATATGAACTTATGCTCAACGTGATACCGCGCAAAAGCCTCCGGGTGGGCATCGTCCGTAGAGGAATATGAACAACAGTAGATGGCTAATACTACGATTATAGCGAGGACGTGGGCATCGTCCGTAGAGGAATATGAACATTCACCTCTATCCTCCGCGCGAGAAAATCATTGACCTCTTTACGAAGATATGCTACTATTAACACTAACAAGCGGGAAAACGTACATAAAGCTAATAATGCAATCTAAAGGCAATGACCAGGACGAGTAGGCGCGAGAGGCGGGCTGGAGAGAGCCGGGGGCAGGTGGAAGCCCGGCGCTGCGCACGCGTTGAATGGACTTGCGAGCTTCAGACCGAAACGGGCATGTTGGTGCTGTGCGGCTTTTCGAATCTCTGAGGCTGCGCTCATGTTTCTTCCGGAGTAGGACCTGACGGGGCTCTACCGTTAAAAAGAGAGGGCATCGGTTGCATCTCTGACTTTTTGTGTGGCCTGGCCTGCCGCGTCATATGGCTTCGTTATGCAGCTTTGATGGTAATGAGCTTTAGATGGTATGGCCATGAGCGGTTATTCCTAAGCGATTATTGAGGTCAAGAAGTGGTGTGGCCCGTGCCTTTTGAGAGCTGAGCCAGCGCTAATGACGGAGTAGTTATGGCGGAGTAGTTACAGTATGGCAGGCAGCACCGCCGTATAGGCTGGCTAATTTGGGTGGCACCGCGGGGTATCATGAGACCCTCGTCCCTTGAAGGACGCGGGTCTTTTGTTTTTTATACAAATTAAGGTGCGAATATAAAGGGGAAGGTGAAGGTACGAATATGAGAAGGGAAAGCGCTAAAATAGAGATAAGCGAAAGATAAGCGGTGATAAAAATGAAGATGAAGATGAATCTGAAGATGGAAGGGAAAAGAAGGGAGAGATAAGAAATGGAGCAGACGAAGATACTACTCGAGGAGAAGGAGATACCAAGGAAATGGTACAATATTGTAGCCGACATGCCGACGAGGCCCGGGCCGCCTCTCAACCCCAAGACAATGAAACCAGCAGCGCCTGAGGATCTTTCGCCGATATTCCCCATGTCCCTGATCGAGCAGGAGGTTAGCGACCAGCGGTGGATCGACATCCCCGAGGAGGTCCTTGAGGTCTATGCTCTCTGGAGACCGACGCCGATGTTCAGGGCTCACCGCCTTGAGAAGGCCCTCGGGACGCCCGCCAGGATATATTACAAACATGAGGGAGCGAGCCCCGCAGGGAGCCATAAGCCCAACACCGCGGTGCCGCAGGCATATTATAACAAAAAGGATGGCATCAAGCGGCTCTCAACAGAGACGGGAGCGGGGCAGTGGGGGACCGCACTTGCACTCGCCTGTAACTTCTTTGGCCTCGAGTGCACGGTCTATATGGTGAAGGTGAGCTTTGAGCAGAAGCCCTACCGCAAGTCCATGATTCGCGCTTACGGAGCTGATGTCGTCGCGAGCCCGAGCGACCGGACCATGACGGGCCGCCGGATTCGCGCCGAGGCGCCTGATTCGCCGGGCAGCCTGGGGATCGCAATAAGCGAGGCCGTTGAGGACGCGGCATCCCATGATGATACGAATTACTCCCTCGGAAGCGTGCTCAACCATGTCCTCCTTCATCAGACTGTGATCGGACTTGAAGCGAAGGCTCAGATGGCGAAGGTGGACGATTACCCCGACATTGTAATCGGATGCGTGGGTGGCGGGAGCAACTTCGCCGGCCTCAGCTTCCCGTTCCTCCAGGACAAAATCAATGGCAAGGACATTCGGGTAATCGCCGTGGAGCCGACGGCGTGCCCGACCTTGACAAAGGGCATTTATGCGTACGATTACGGCGATACAGCAGGATTCACGCCGCTCATGCCCATGTACACGCTCGGCCATTCCTTCGTGCCCGCGGGGATTCATGCCGGGGGGCTGAGGTACCACGGTGCGTCCCCGCTCGTGAGCCAGCTTTATCGAGATGGTTTGATCGAGGCGCAGGCCTACGGCCAGGTGGGCGTGTTTGAGGCAGCGTGCCTGTTTGCGAAGTCCGAGGGGATAATTCCCGCCCCTGAGTCCTCACACGCCATAAAAGCCGTGGTCGAAGAGGCGGCGAGGTGCAAGGAAGCAGGCGAGGCGAAGACGATCCTCTTCAACCTCAGTGGGCACGGGCTGCTCGACCTGGGCGCCTATGATTCCTACTTCGCGGGCAAGCTGGAGGACTATGAGCATCCGAGCGAGCTCATCGAAAAGGCCCTTGCCGAGCTGCCAGAGGTGGCTGTTAGCTAACATGGCGTGAATTTCAGGGAACATACTTATGGGCCCTGACCTAGCGGGAAGGCGGAAATGGCTACAGGGCTGGTTACCAAGGGCGGTTGCGCGTATATACCCCATCGCTGGGTGTGGTGAGTATACGCAACCGCCCTTTATTGCAACCTTTATTGCAAGATGAAGAACGGCAAAATCTCTCCAGCCGCGGTTGGATAGGAACTAGGAACTCGGACAGGAACTTTGACGGGGTCCCGCTTAGATTGCTACAACACCTTGACATGAGTAGTAAACACTGCTATGATTAGGATTAGGCTAGCAAACCCGGCGGAGTTTATGGGGGGCTTACAAGCTGGAATCAGGATCGTTGCTCATTGAATGTTGTTCATTGAATATTAATATTGAATCAGGATCGCTAGATCAGGATCAATTCGGGATCAGTCAACTAGGTTTGTTGAATTAGAGTCGAATCAGAATAAGGATTGTAGAATCAAATCGTTGAAGGCCGCATTTAGTATCTCCAACCACGTTTTCTTTACTGTCTTTCTTTTCCTTGTCATAACTGTCTTAACTCTCCCGTCGTAAAGTTCCCATTTGTAAGTATGGGAGAATGTGTCCATTCTCCAGGCAGGATAGGATTCAACAGGAGTTCAAGTGGAGAAATTGAAATATCGAGAAAGGAAAAGAAAGAAGGAAAGAGGGAAAGGGACGTCGAAACGGAACTAAAGTCAAGACCATAAGTCGAGACCAGATGGGATGGACAAGGAGGGAGGACGCATGGATCGCGATCACCGAAGTGCCGGTCACCAGAGCGTTGATCACCGGAATGTCGAGCAGGAGTATGAGTACCTCAAGTCCAGGCTGGCAGGGAGCGGCGTGGATATAGACCTTGATGAGGCCAAGGAGCGCCTGAAGAGGCAACACCTCGAAACCCCCTCGTGGGGCTATGGCGACAGCGGCACCCGATTCTACGTGTTCAAGAAGCCCGGGGCTGCACGCAATGTCTACGAGAAGCTCCAGGATGCGGCCGAGGTTCAGAGGCTTACCGGCGTTACCCCCACTGTTGCGCTTCACATTCCCTGGGATAAGGTTGATGATTATGCTGCGCTCAAACGTTACGCCGAGGACCTGGGAGTCAAGATTGGGGCGATCAACCCGAACCTCTTTCAGGATGATGATTATATGCTTGGCAGCATAACGCACCCGGATACAGGGGTCCGGAAGAAGGCCGTCGCCCACATGCTTGAATGTGTGGATATAATGAGGACCGTCGGGTCCAAGACGCTGAGCATATGGCTGGCGGATGGGACGAATTACCCCGGGCAAGGGGACTTCCGCGACAGGAAGAAGTGGATGACGGAATGCCTGGAGGAGGTCTACCAGAGCCTTGATGAGGATATGAAGATGCTCCTGGAGTACAAGTTCTTTGAGCCGGGGTTTTATCACACCGATCTTGCCGACTGGGGGATGGCGACGATAACCGCCATGAAGCTGGGTCCGAAGGCTAAGACCCTGGTGGACCTGGGCCATCACCCGCTGGGCACCAACATCCAGCATATCGTCGCGTTTCTTATCGACGAGGGCAGGCTCGGAGGCTTCCATTTCAATAGCAAGAAGTACGCGGACGATGACCTGACAGCAGGCTCCAACGACCCGTACGAGCTCTTCCTCATATTCAACGAACTGGCCCGGGCGGAGGGCGAGGCTGGCGGCAGGCTCGATGTGGATTACATGATCGACCAGAGCCATAACGTGAAGCCTAAGATACCGGCGATGATCCAGACGGTGATGAACCTTCAGAGGGCGTACGCGAAGGCGCTCTTGATTGACCGCAAGGCTCTGGTCAGGGCCCAGCGGGAGGGTGACATAATAGGCGCGGAGCGCGTGCTCGTAGACGCGTTCAATACGGATGTGGAGCCGCTATTGAGGATGGTCCGGGCTGAGCTCGGCGTCCCGCTCGACCCGCTCAAGGCGTTCGCTGAGAGCGGTTACCTTGAGAGGGTGGTGGAGGAACGGTCCAAGTAGCGAGTTGTTAGAAGAATGGAGGCGCAAGCATGGCTACAAAGATGGTCAGTGGGTCCCAGGAGGATATGGTAAAGGTTGTCCGGTCCGAGCTTTGGAAATATGGCAGGAAGATAATCGAGAGCGGCCTCGTAGTCGGGCCGGGCGGGAATATCAGCGCGAAGGCCGGCGATGTGATGTATATATCCCCGAGCGGCTATGCCTTTGATGATGTCGAGCCTGGGGATTACGTAGGGGTGGATATTGCCAGTGGCGAGGTCGTTGACAGCAATGAGAAGACGAGGCCCTCGTCCGAGGTGCTGATGCACCTTGCCTGCTACCGGTCCCGTCAGGACGTGAGCGCGGTTGTACATATCCATCCGCCTTACGGCATAGCCGTAGCCAGCACCACCGGCAGGCTCGAGGCGATGTTCCCCGATTTTGCGGCGTATGTTGGGAAAGTGGGGATGCTGGGCTATGTAGTCCCATCCAGCCCTCAGCTCGCCGATGCAGTCGAGGGGAAGATCGTGGATCACAATGCGATCCTCATGTCAAATCATGGGGCGGTTACGGTGGGGGCAAACCTCAAGGAGGCGTTCTACCGGGCTGTGGTCCTCGAGGAGGGTGCGAAGATATTCGTGTTATCCAGGATCCTCGGCGAGCCCCGGGTCTTCACCGAGGCGGATGTGGAGGAGATCAAAAACCTCGGCGCCGAGAAATACAGGACTCAGCTCTTGAGACAGCCGCACCAGGCATAACCACCAGGCATAACCGAAACCCAAAACCAATAATCCATAACCACCCCCCGGATTCATTCGAAGACGGCACGTCGCGTAGCACGTTACATAGCACGTCGCATAGGCGCACAGGCGCGTAATCAACCGGGAGAGGAGTGCATTCAACCATGAAGGCAGCGGTATTCATGGAGCCCCGTAGGATGGAGGTTCGCGAGGTGGAGACACCCAGGTGCGGCCCGGGCGAGGTCCGCATCAAGGTGATGGCCTGCGCGATCTGCGGGACGGACATAAGGATATACAATCACGGCCACCATAACGTCAAGCCCCCTCAGATTATAGGCCACGAGATCGCGGGCATTGTCGACGAGGTTGGTTCAAGTGTCAAGGATCTGAGGGAAGGCGACCACGTCATCGTCGTAACCTCCATACCTTGCGGCAGGTGTGCCTTTTGCCAGAAAGGCTCGCCAAATCTGTGCATCGATTTCAAAGCTATTGGCTACCACTACCCCGGCGGTTTTGCCCAGTACATGGTCATGCCCGAGGAGGGGGTCAGGGCCGGAAACATTATGAAGATACCTGATAACCTCCCATTCAACGAGGCATCCCTCGTGGAGCCTCTATCATGCGTAATAAACGGGCAATCATATTTGAATATAAGCCTTGCTGATTCGGTCCTGATAATAGGCGCGGGTCCTATAGGCTGCATGCACGCTGAGCTCGCCAGGGCCAAGGGCGCGACCAAGGTCATGATGTCGGATGTGTCGGTGGAGCGCCTTGACATAGCCAGGGGTTTCGGCATCGACAGGCTGATCAACCCCACACAGGAGAGCCTCGAGAAGGTTGTTGCCGAGGAGACAGATGGAGCCGGGGTGAATGTCGTTATCGTAGCGTGCTCCTCAGGTAAGGCCCAGGAGGATGCGCTCAAGGTGGTTGCGACCCAGGGGAGAATAAGCTTCTTTGGTGGCTTGCCAAAGGACAATCCATACATCAACTTCAACAGCAATATCATTCACTACAAGGAAGTATCGGTCCATGGGGCCTTCGCTTCGTATCCGAGCCAGTATAAACAGGCGTTGAGCATCATCGCCACAAAGAGGGTCGACGCCTCTAGATTCATAACCGCGACATTCCCTCTGGACAGGATCGTTGAGGCCATCGCGACGGCGCAAAAAGCCGAAGGGCTCAAGATGGTCATAAATCCTTGGCAATAGTAAAATCCACTGATTATTCTCATGTTATTCTCATGGGGAGGGTGAGCTCCGGACTATGGAAAGACGTCTCGAAGATAAGATAGCACTTGTGACCGGTGCCGGCCAGGGCATTGGAAGAGGGCTCGCCCTGCGCCTCGCGCGGGAAGGGTGTCATGTTGTGGTCGCCGACCTCAATGAGGCCACAGCGAGCACGGTGGTGGAGGAGATAAGGGCCCTGGACAGGCGGGCGATAGCGGTCAAGGTTGATGTGGGGGATGCCGCGCAGGTTGCGGCCATGGTCGACCGGGCGGTTGCCGAATTCGGCAGGATAGATATCTTGGTAAGCAATGCAGGTATCCTCAAGTCCTTCCCCATCACCGATTTCCCCGAGGAGGCCTGGGATGCCATCATAAGGGTGAATCTCAAGGGCAACTTCCTGTGCATGAGGGAAGTTGCAAAGCAGATGATAAAGCAGCGCTCAGGCAAGATCATCAGTATGAGCTCGAAGTCCGGGAAAAAGGGCAGCCTATGGAATGCTGGTTACTGCGCATCGAAATTCGGCATTATCGGCCTGGTCCAGAGCGTGGCGCTGGACCTTGCGCCCTTTGGGATAAACGTCAACGCCGTTTGCCCGGGTAACGTCTTTGAGACCCCCCTGTGGGACCAGCTCGACGTTGAGTACTCTAGGAAACTCGGCATACCTCCCGAGAAGGTGCGGGAGAAGTATATCGAAAAGGTGCCGCTGGGTAGGGGCTGCACGATCGAGGATGTTGCAAACGTGGTCGTTTTCCTGGCCTCGAAGGAATCGGATTATATGACGGGCCAGGCCATAAACGTCACAGGGGGTCAGGAGATGCGTTAGGAGTTAGCCAGCAACGGAGGAGGAATAGAAATTGGCGGATTTAAAGCTTGGAATAGATGCATGTTTTGCGCGTAAGAGATGGCCCGATCCCAAGGATTGGATGAGGATAGTGAGGGAGGATCTAAACCTGGACTATGTCGAGTTTTGTTCGGACCTGCTGGACCCCATACTTACACCGGAATCCACCAGGGTCCGGACGGCCAGGGAGATCAAGAGAATTGCCGAGGACCTGGGGCTGACTATAGTGGTTTACTATACGGGATTGATCCCCCATTGTTTGAATTTGCTATCCCACCCGGATCTCGAGGCGAGGGCCCAGGGGTTGCGCTGGTGCGTGGGGGCCATTGAGACGGCGAGCTACATGGGTGTCGACGGCATCGGTGGGCATTTCGATACAATAGCGTATAAGGACTGGAGCGATCCCGAGCGGCGGAAGTTCATGATAGATAACCTCTTAGAGAGCTTCAGGTATCTCTCGAGGGTCGCCCATGATGCCGGGCAGAAATTCATCCTCTGGGAGCAGATGTACACACCCAACGAAACCCCGCATACCATCCGCGAGGCTCACGAGCTTTATGAGCGCGTAAACGAGGGGGCAGCGGTGCCGATCTATCTTACGGTCGACGTGGGGCACGCCTGCCACAGGGGTTACCCATATAGCCCCGACGACGGCGACCCGTATCAATGGTTGAGGGAATTTGCGCAGGTGTCACCGGTCATCCACATCCAGCAGACCGACGCGAGCGCGAGCCATCACTGGCCCTTCACGGCCAAGTACAATGATCGCGGGATCGTGGACGCCCAAAAGGTGATAGATGCGATCGATGCCTCGGGTTCAAAGGAGAACTACCTCATCCTGGAGATATTCCATTCGCTCGGCACGAATGAGGACCAGCTCATATCCGATTTAAAGGAGAGCGTGGCCCACTGGAGGCAGTATCTGAAATAGCATTGCCGCCGGATATACTGGCAGATACACTTCATTCGCGTATGCAGATACGAGATTCAAGATAAAGATACAACAGACAGATACAAGAGATATACAGGAGTGTAACAGATCTATATCTATCTATTCTATATAATAATATAATAAGCCCCAGCGACGCATATGCGCTGGGGCTCAACCATGAATTAGCAGGCTTCAGGGACAAATTTGACAAATTTTTAATGAAGGACAAACTTATCGAAGGCTTCGGCCACGCCGCGCCCGTTCGGGTGGGATGTTACATAATTGGCTTCATCCTTCACGATATCAAGGGCGTTGGCTACAGCTACCCCTGTCCCCGCGTATTTGATCATATCCAGGTCGTTCTCGCTATCACCTATGGCGAGGACCTCCTCCCTGGAGATGCCGAGTTGCGCGGCCAGGGCTTTCAGGGCCGTTCCCTTGGATACGCCTTTATTCGTTACCTCTATGTAAATGGGCATCGACCGCACTACATTCAATTGCTCGCCAAATCTCTCCTTGACGATGGGTATGTGCTTATTTATGACCTTTTCGTCGGCAACGAATAGGAGCTTGGTTGGGTCGGCCTGGAGGAACCTTGTTAGATCCCCTACGGGTATCGCCTCGACGCCGGATCGCGTGGCATAGCCGGTCGCCTCGGGCGAGAGCTCTTTAACATAGAGGTTATCGTCGAGGTAAACATTGATGTGGATATCCTCTTGCTGGGCGTACTCTACAACGCCCAGGGCCAGGTCGATTGGAACGGGCAGGTGGTGATAGAGCTGCCTTGAGCGGGATGATTTGGTCATGGCGCCGTTATACGTGATCAGCGGCGCGTCGAGGCCGAGTTCCTCGGCGAATCGCACGGTGGACCTGTACATCCTCCCGCTCGCCAGGGTTATCGTCGTGCCGCGCTTGACAGCGGCCTGTATGGCGTCCCGTGCTACATCCGGTATCTCCAACTTCTCATTGAGGAGGGTATAGTCTAAATCGATAGCGACGAGTCTAATGCTCAACTCCCGGGCCTCCTGTAGTTGTATTGAATTCGGTGGAATTCCATTCATAATTGTGCTACCTTAAAGCGACTTTGTCAACACCCAAGGTCTACGGGCTTTACAGGTCTACTGGCGTTTATGGGCCTGCGGGGAACTACGCAAGGCTCGGTGTAAAGGCCTGAAAGCCAGAAAGCTAGGAGAAAGCTAGGAGGTTCTTGTTAGTTCAGTCACTTTGTTGTAGTATTATAGTAGCGTTTTTGTATTCCTTGAGGCGCCCGTGAATGGGGCCCATGGATCAGGGAGCATTATTTCTTGGGGTGATTGCTATCATGCTTGGATCGGCCAGGCGCCTGGCGATTATAGATATACTGGAGCAGCGGGGATTTGTTACCGTCGACGAGCTGGCGCGGGAATTCTCCGTATCAAGGGAGACCATCCGGCGGGACTTCAGGGCCCTGAGAAGGCAGGGCCTCCTGGAAAAGGTATACGGCGGCGCCACTATAAGCGCCAGGACAGCGAAGGAGTATACCTTCGCGGACCGCGAGACGCGCCGGCTCCCCGAGAAGCAGGCCATTGCAGAGGCTGCGCTCCAATTTATACAGCTCGGGGATACAGTGATGATGGACGCATCAAGCACAGTCCTTCAGCTCTCAAAGGTTATCCCAGAGGACATGGAGATAAGCGTCATAACCAACGCCCTGCCTGTGATCGAGGAGCTTGCCTCGAGGCCTAATGTCGCCATCACCTCCACGGGCGGTTCCCTGCGCAGGACATCTTATTCCTTTGTGGGGCCGGCCGCCGAAAGCAATCTCGCGAAACTCAGGGCCAACAAGGCGTTTATATCTGCCAAGGGCGTCTCGATTCAACACGGCCTTACGGAGGCTAACCCCTACGAGGGCAGGATAAAGGAGTTGATGGTCAATAACGCCTCTGAGGTTATCCTCCTTGTTGATTCAAGCAAGCTCGACCGGTTGGCCCTCGTGCAATTTGCGCCCATAGAGCGGGCTAATGTCGTGATAACCGACAAGGCCGCTCCGGCGGAGGTCGTGTCAAAGCTCCAGGAGAGCGGGGTGCGTGTAATAGTTGCAGGTAGCTGCAGCTGAGCGGTGATTGCAGGGAAATGCTTGCAGGCGAATCGTTCTCATCCTCCTCATGTTTTCCTATTTTGGCAGGAATCCTTCTCTCTGCGTAGAAATTAGGTAGATGTGGCATATTAAGGCTGGGGACAAGGTGTCTTATGCCTCATGTTTTAAGCCCGGGCCATATTGGGTATGGTCACCAATTGGTGACCAATTGGCCACTTGGGGCTGGCGTTTTGGGGCCAGCGCCAGCGTCTACCAACGTCTGGTGCCGGGGGAGGGGCTATTGTGAGCGCAACCGAGGACATAGAGGGTAGGAATAATGGGAGCAATATAGGCAGTATTGATCGGTCCGGGATAGATACGGACAAGGATAAGTCAGCAGCAGAGTCTAGGATGTTGGAGAGGGCACCAAATAAGATACCGGAGAGAACGTGCGTTATCGACCTCAGGTTCGGCCAGGTCGTCCGGGGGCCGTTTATGGCAAAGGACAAGCAGCTGGGGGATTTTTCGACGAAGCCCGGGCGTTTCTTGCTTTTAACCCTCGCCGACAGGACTGGAGAGATCAGGGCGGTTGCCTGGTGCAACGGCGAAGACCTGTATTCCGCATTTGAGGACGGAGACATCGTATGGATCGAGGGGCAGGTGAAAACCTACAGGGGGAGCCTCCAGGTCAATGTCCACGTCCTCAGGAGGTGCGAGCGATCCCTTTACAACCTGGTGGAATTCCTGCCGCGCACGAGGAAGGATATAAACACCCTGCTGGCCAGGATTCGCGAGGCTGCCGCGTCTTCGCGCGACCCGTTTATCTGGAGCGTTTTGTTCAGCTTCTTGGAGGACGACGAGTGGGTCGATCTATTTACTACAGCGCCCGCAGCCAAATCCATCCACCACGCTTACATCGGCGGCCTCATCGAACATACCACAAATGTTCTTGACATCTGCCTTACCATGACCAAGCTCTATCCCATTATAGACCGCGACCTCCTTGTAGCAGGCGCGATCCTGCACGACATTGGAAAGATATGGGAATACAGGTACGATGGCCTTATAGATATAACCGACGAGGGCAGGCTCATAGGCCATATAGTCCTCGGCGAAATGATGCTCGTTGATAGAATTCGCACGATTGAAGGATTCCCACCGGAGCTCGCTATGCGCCTCCGTCACATGATCCTGAGCCACCACGGCGAGTATGAGTTTGGATCCCCGAGGCGTCCGAAATTCATTGAGGCGTGCGTGCTTCACTATGCCGACAACCTCGACGCACAATCGGCCAGGTTTGCCCAGATCACCCAGAGTGCGCTTGCGGCCGGGGCGAGGTGGAGCGCTTACGATTCTATCCTTGCTAGGCCCATCTACGTCGCCCCAACTACACCCGAGGCCGCAGCCAGCAGAGATATGGAGATATCGGTTAGTCGAGCAGGAGGGGGCGGCTCGCGCGATTGACGCGCCAGCTACGCGGTTGCCGCCGCGACCACGCCATGTTTGCTTCGCGCAGCCATGTAGACCCCCATATACTCCACGGCGGACCTATTCCACGAGAAATCAGACCTCATGGCAGACTGCATCAGGCGCAGCCAGCGCTCGGGCTGCCTGTATACATCCAGGGCCTTCTTGAGCGCCAGGAGCAGCTGTCGGGAAGAGTAATCCTTGAACGTGAAGCCGTTCCCGGTTTCCGTTCGAGGATCATAGTCCTTTATTGTATCGGCGAGCCCGCCGGTCGCTCTCACGATTGGTATAGTCCCATATCTCAGGCTTATGAGCTGCCCCAGGCCGCACGGTTCAAAGAGCGACGGCATCAAATACATATCACTCCCGGCGTAGATTCGCTGGGCTAGGAGCGCATTAAACCCTACATAGATCCCGACCCGGTCAGGATGTCTGGCCTGGGCATCGCGGAGGAGGTTTTCGTAGTAGTCCTCTCCGGTCCCCAGAATGACGAGCTGGACGCCCGACGCCACGATGGCATCGAGGGCCTCTGAGATGAGGTCAAGCCCTTTCTGGGCCACGAGGCGCGAGACGATCCCGATAACCGGGACGTCCGAGACTGGAAGGCCCATCTCCTTTTGAAGCTCGTATTTGTTCTCCTTTTTCTCGCCGAGGTTATTGAGCCCGTAATTCCGGTAGATTCTCGGATCTGTTTCCGGATTGAACTCATGGTAATTAATGCCGTTCACGATGCCGTAGAGGTCCTTGGCCCTGGTCCGGAGGACTCCATCCATGCGTTCGCCTCGCTCAGGCGTTTGTATCTCCTGGGCATATGTCTTGCTCACGGTGTTTACGACGTCGGCATACAGGATTCCCGCCTTCATGAAGCTGATGTCGCCATAAAACTCCAGGAGTTCGGGGCGGAAATAGCTGTCGTCGAGACCGAGGAGCTTGAGGCAATCCTTCGGGAAGTTGCCCTGGTACTGGAGGTTGTGAATGGTAAACAAGGTGGCGATCTGGGCGTAGAAGGGATCCTTGCTGTATTGGTCCCTGAGGAGTGAGGGGATGGGCCCGGTCTGCCAGTCATTACAATGAATGATATCTGGCTGGAAGTTTATAACCTTCAACATCTCCAGCACGGCCCTTGAGAAGAAGCTGAAGCGCTCGGCCTCGTCGAAGAAACCGTAAAGCCGGTCCCGGTCAAAATACTGGTAGTTGTCGATCAAGTATACGGGAATAAGCTTCTCAATCCCGTCCAGCTTGGCGCTGATCTGGGATTGGCGTAAGATTGCAGTGCATTTCCTCCAGTCAACCCATACAGGGAAGTCTGCTATTGTTGTGACGTTGTTTATCCCGCGGTAGCGGGGCAACACCACCCTTACATCATTCCCCAGCATGGCGAGGGCCTTGGGAAGGGACCCTGCTACATCTGCAAGCCCCCCTGTTTTTGCGAATGGTGACGCCTCGGAGGATACGATAAGTATTTTATATGTCTCCTCAAATTCCTGATGTTTTAGCATGCCATTATTCACCTCGGCTTCAGAATCTTTTAACAACCCGTTTCATCTTATATTGATCTGGTATATTGATCTGGATATTAATCCGGGTACATTGATCCGGGCCTAAACCTGGACCTCTCTTATCGTTGGGGCTGCGAGCTCGGGCGCCGTCGGATTGATGTAATAACCTGTCCCCAGTTCAAACCCGGCGATGATCGTTAACCTGGGAAGGATCTCAATATGCCAGTGAAAGTATGTCTTATACGAGGTTTCATGCGTTTCATGCGCGCCACGGTTTCCGCCATCGTTTCTGTTATTGCTCTCGTCATTCATCTCGCCCCACGGAGCTGTGTGAAGGACGAGATTGTAGGGTAGGAAGGTGAATGCCTTTTCCAGTTTTGCGAAGGTGGTGCGCAGGGCATAGGCGATGTCCTTGATTATTTCACCCGGAGTCTCTTCGAATCTGGCTATATGCTTTTTGGGGACTATCCAGGTTTCATAGGGAAACCGTGAAGCATAGGGGCAGAATACCAGGGAATGCGCGGTTTCCGCCACAATGCGCCTCTCTCGTGCCAGCTCCTCCTCCATCATGGTGCAGAATACGCACCTTCCCCGCGCCTCCCAGGACTCGCGCGTCGCATTGAGCTCCTCCTTGACCACCGCGGGGATCGATGGCGTGGCTATGAGCTGGCAATGGGTGTGCTCGAGGGATGCCCCAGCTATCCTCCCGCTATTCTTGAAAAACTGGGGATATTTGAGCCTGTCATCCCGGTGGAGCTCCATAAACCGCAGGACTACAGCCTTGAGTATGGCCTCCATCTGTTCCTGGGAATGGGTCCCGAACGTCCCGTCATGGTCCGGCGACTCGATCAAGACCTCATGGGCGCCGACGCCCGGGGAATGGACGTATAGCTCGCCGTGTTCGGGTTCGACCCCGGGACCTGCGTTGTGGCCGGCTGCATGGGGGCTCAGGGCGGGAAATTTGTTGGGGACAACCCGGACCTTCCAGCCTGGCTCATTAGGCCCCCCTGTCTCGCGACCCAGGGCCAGGATCTCCGGCGGGGTTTGAGGCTCATTACCATAACAAAAAGGACATGTAGTGGCCTT
Organism: Bacillota bacterium; assembly: GCA_013178125.1. Taxonomy (NCBI): domain Bacteria; kingdom Bacillati; phylum Bacillota; species Bacillota bacterium. Next base: position 144,178 of record JABLXJ010000007.1, read on the forward strand.
TTTCTCGACGGGAGGGATTTTAAAGTCATGGGGCCGCTTGCCTCGTTCGCTGGCTATAACAACCCAGGAATTGGAGGTTGGGTCCTTTCTTAGCTCTGACATGACCTGCGCTCCTTTATTTCGTCGTTCTACTACGTTTCACTATCATTCGACTACCGTTTTTCTGTTTTACTGTTTTCCTTGTCGTTACTTAACTTCTAGCAGCAGGGTCCTTTTTATGCATACCACCAGCGGGAAACAGGCTTTTTAAAATTATTCCCTGTGGAGCCGTTTTATATGGCCTATATAAATCTATATGGCCTAATGGCCCAAATCGTCCATAGTGGCTGTATTGCCATTATCATTGCCTTTACCTTTTCCTTTACTCGAGCTCGACCATGGAGGCTGGGGCGAGTGCCATGTGCATCTCTGGGTTGGCTGCATGTCGGCCCTGAAAATCTCCGTTTTCGTCCAGGGGCAGTACTGGGTCGGCAGCATCCCCGATTCGCCACATACCACGATAGATTTTATGCCGGGCGGGCGAGGGAAATCCTCCTGCGGCCTGCCGTCAAGGACCCTTTTCATGAAATTGGCCCATATCGGAGCGCAGGCCACGCCCCCGGACTTGCCGAGAGGCTTTGCCGGGTCGTCGTTGGCTACATATACGCAGGTGACGAGGTCTGGCGTATACCCTACAAACCAGGCATCAGTGAAGAGGTTTGTTGAGCCGGTCTTCCCGGCGGCGGGCCACGTGACGATATCCGCCACGGTCTCCGCGGTGCCGCCGGGCCTTAAGACCCCTTTAAGTATATCCGTCACGATATATGCGGTCCTGGGGTCGAGGACGCGCCTTTTGCGTGCCCTGTTTAGCTCTATTATTCTCCCTCTTTTATCTTTTACCTGCGTCACGAAGATCGGGTGAACCCGGAACCCGCCGTTTGCCAGGGGTGCGAAGCCTATGGCCATCTCGAGCGGTGAGACCTCGGATGTTCCGAGGACGAGCGAGAGGTTGGGGCCGAGGTAGCTCTCGATGCCCATCGCCCTCGCGTACCGGGCCGCGAAATCCGGCCCTATCTCGGATATCAGCTTCACCGATACGACATTACACGATACGACCAGGGCATCCCTGAGGGATAGCACCCTGTAATGGTATTTGGCCGGGCCATAGTCCGTGGGGCTGTAGAGCGTCCGGCCAGTGGGGATGTAGATCGGCTCGCACATGAATGGCCAGGCGGCTGTATAGCCGTTGTCGATGGCTGCAGCGTAGATGAAGGGTTTGAAAGCTGACCCTGGCTGCCGCCTGGCGTGGATGGCGCGATTGAACTCGGTTGCGCTGAAGCTTCTCCCCCCGATTAGAGCGTTTACGTAACCCGTTGCGGGGTCAATGGCCACGAGCGCCCCCTGGGGCTGGAGAAGGGCCGGCGGCTTGCTGTACTTGCCCCCGCCCCGCGGCTGTGAAGGCGTGACGGCATCGAGGCCCGCCGCGAATGCTTCCTCGGCCGCCCTTTGGACTTCGAGGTCGAGCGTGGTGTATATCTTCAGCCCCCCGGCGTGGAGGAGGTTGCCGTCGTTGCTGTGGCGCCTCAAGAGCTGGTCGGTTACATAGTCAATGAAGTAAGGAGCGGCACGGTACTCCCGGCGCTGGAGCCCCGCGAGCTTGACCGGCTGGGAATCGGCCTTCATGGCTTCATCCCTTGTGATATAGCCGAGCTCCTGCATCCTGTTTAATACTGCGGCTCGCCTCTCGAGGGCGGCTTGCATATTTATGTAGGGTGAGTAATAGTATGGACCCTTGATGAGGCCCGCGAGAAGCGCGCTCTCGGCGAGCGTGAGGTCCCTGGCGCTCTTCCCGAAGTAGACCCGCGCGCCCGCCTCGACCCCGTAGGCCCCGTGGCCGAGGTAGATCAGGTTGAGGTAGCGCCTCAAAATCTCCGGTTTAGAGAACTTCATCTCCAGGTAAAACGTGAGAAAGAACTCCCTTATCTTCCTCCCGAGCGTGCGCTCAGGCGGGAGGAACATGTTCTTTGCGAGCTGCTGCGTTATGGTGCTCCCGCCGGCGACGATCCTGCGGGCCCGGATGTTTTCGACGATCGCCCGCATGATGCCGAAGGGGTCAATACCGAAGTGTTTGTAAAATCTGGAATCCTCGATGGCGATTACGGCGTTTTGCAGGTCTTGGGGCATCTGGGATAGGGGTATCTCTACCCTGTTGGCCGTCGCCGTGGTCGTGATCACCCTGCCGTGGATGTCGTAAAAGGTGCTGACCAGGGTCTGCCCGGGGAGCGGCGTGAGGCAGGCCATGATGGGAGCCAGAATGAGGATGATAACGCCTGCGAAGGCGATCACATATAGAAGGCGCGACGGTCTCCACAGTGGCCCCCCCATGCCATGCTTGCGCTCTTTACGCCCATCGTTCCTACGGTTCATACTTTTATTACTCCTGTGATTACTCATGTGATTACGCAGTAATTGTCCTGGCGCGCGTTTGCACGCTTGCCGGGTGGAGCAGAGGCGCGTGCCGGTCTTGCGCCCGGCAGAACTTAGTATATCCATTTAGCCCGCCGCGCTATAGGCCCAAACCCCAGGCAAGCCGGGCTCGGGTAAAATCTCGCCAAAACATAACAATTTATGATCATCCCAGGAAGGATAACCGCAACCTGTATAGAATCAAAGGGCGGAGGGACACTTCTCTTGGACGCTCGCGAATATACCCGGGTGCCTCCGAATACACCCGGACATATCCCTTCGCGGGCCTATTTCAGCACAAAACCAGCGAAATCACTGTAACAGGGGGCATGGTATCGTGATCAACATGGAAGTGATAAGCAAGCTCTCCATGAAGACGGACACCAAGATCGTCATGGTGGTCGTGGATGGCCTCGGGGGGCTGCCCGACCCGGAAACAAATCTCACCGAACTCGAGTCGGCTCGAAAGCCGAATATCGACGCCTTGATGAGAAAGTCGGTCTGCGGGCTCATAGACCCCGTGGGCCTTGGCATAACCCCGGGAAGCGGCCCTTCGCACCTCGCGCTCTTCGGATATAACCCGCTCGAGCACGAAATCGGGCGTGGCGTTCTCGAGGCTCTGGGCATAGGGTTTGAACTGGAGCGGACCGATGTTGCCGCGCGTGGCAACTTTTGCACCGTCGACAGCGAGGGCAGGGTCATCGACAGGCGCGCCGGGCGGATCGAGACCGAGAAGACGAAGGAGCTCTGCAAGCTGCTCGAGGGCATCAAGGTGGATGGTGCAGAGGTGATCATCAAGCCGGGCAAGATTCACAGGTTTGTCGTGATCTTTAGGGGCGAAGGCCTGTCCGGAAACGTGACGGACTCGGATCCCCAGAAGGAGGGGAAATTCCCCAAAACGGTTGAGGCCCTCGCACCGGATGCAGATAAGACCGCCCGCTGCGTGAACGAATTCATAGCCAAAGCTAAATCTATGCTGGCGGACAAGCACCCCGCCAATATGCTGTTGCTGCGCGGGTTTGCGAAGCATCCCAACATTCCTACCATGGGCGAGATATTCAAGCTGACGCCGGCCGCGATCGCTACCTACCCGATGTACCGCGGCGTGGCGAGGCTTGTAGGTATGGAGGTCATCCCGACGGGCACGACGATCGAGGATGAGTTCCGGACACTGGAAGAGAATTATGGCCGCTATGACTTCTTCTACGTCCACGTAAAGGAGACGGATAGCTCAGGGGAGGACGGCAAGTTCCAGCGCCGCGTGGAGATTATAGAGGAGCTCGACAGGTCCATCCCCCGGCTTACAGCGCTCGACCCGGATGTCATAATCATAACGGGCGATCACTCGACGCCAGCGAGGCTCAAGGCTCATAGCTGGCACCCCGTCCCGGTCCTCCTGTATTCCAGGTGGTGCCGGCCTGATGGAATATCGAGCTTCGGCGAGCGTGAATGCCGCCTCGGAAGCCTGGGGCGGTTCCCCACCCTCGGCGTCATGCCGCTTGCCATGGCGAATGCACTGAAGCTCATGAAATACGGTGCCTAGGGGTTCGTCCGGGAGTTTATCCCAGGCACTTGCGCGCCCAGCTAAAGAAGGGTATGATAGAATCGTCCGGTGAAAAGTCCGGCATGACGGAGACCCGGCGTCTCGGGAGGGCGGGCAATGCCTGTTAGTTTGGATTTCGCCAGGTTGAGAGATGTGCTGCTGCATATGAACGCGGCCAGGGCCGTGGCCGTGGTGGCTGATATCCTGATCGTGGCGTATGTTATTTACCGGATATTGGTGCTGATACGGGGCACGAGGGCCATATCGCTCATAAAGGGGCTGGCGGTGTTGTTCATCGCCAACCTTGCGAGCAGGATACTCGGGCTCACCACGGTCTATTGGCTTCTCCAGCAGACCATTACCATGGTCTTCGTCGCCCTGCCCATTGTCTTCATGCCCGAGCTGCGGCGTGCCCTCGAACAGATCGGCAGGGGGAGGCTTTTTGGCGCGAGTTTCGATCTTTTTTCGCGCGAGGATGCGGCCCGCTCCATAGGAGAAATTGCAAGAGCAGCTTCATCCCTTTCGGCTCAAAAGATCGGCGCCCTGATCGTTATGGAACGTGATACAGGCTTGCAGGATTTTGTCGAAACGGGTGTCAGGATGGATGCCGCAGTATCCACCGAGCTTCTCATGAATATATTTATACCGAACACCCCGCTTCACGACGGGTCAGTAATCATCCGCGGCGGTAGAATCGCCGCGGCCAGTTGTTATTTGCCGCTAACCGAGAATCCCAACCTGAGCAAGCGGCTCGGGACCCGCCACAGGGCGGCCCTGGGCATTTCTGAGCAGACTGATGCGGTAGCGGTGGTCGTGTCTGAGGAGACTGGGGCGATCTCCATAGCGTCTGGCGGGAGGTTGACCCGCCATCTTGATGAGGCGAGCCTGAAGCAGAAGCTGGCCAGCCTCCTGGCGCCTGCGGCCAGGAAAAGGTCCAGCTTCTGGGAATGGGTCAGGGGTGAGGTCCGGTGAGAGGGCTTTTCGACCAGGACTTCTCAACCAGGCTTCTCGCACTGTTCCTCGCCATCGTGATATGGTTTGTCGTGGCTGCGGACACGGGCTCGAGGGTGGTAAGGACACCGAAGCCCGCCCCTGCTCAGCCGGGGGTCGAGGTCCAGGTCCAGGTGGAGCGGGTCATGGATGCCCCTGTTGAGCTGCGGGGCCCGGACCAGGGGTTCATCGCGGTTCCTGAGCGCAGCTCCGTGGTGCTTACCGTGCGTGGTTCCAGGGCTAGGGTCCGGGAGGCTGCCTCGCAGGTGAAAGCATATGTTTCCCTCTCGGGCCTGGCCGAAGGCCGCCATATTCTACGTGTCGAGGCCCAGGCCCCGGTGGGGCTCTCCATTGAGGAGATCGATCCCCCCGAGATCGCGGTCGAGCTTCAGAGGGTGGTTTCGAAGACTATCCCGATAACCATTGCTATCTTTGAATTCCCCGGGGGAGGCTTCCTGGTTTCGGAGCCGGTGGCGGAGCCCGGCCAGGTGACTGTAACAGGGCCTTTCAGCTTGGTGGAGAGGGTTCAGTCCGTTGTCGCCAGGATCGATCTGGGTGACAAGGCTGGGGTTCTAGAGCAGGTTGTTGAGCCGCGTGCTGTGGACGCTTCGGGGGCGCCGGTGGAGAGTGTGACGGTGCACCCGCCGGTTGTGAAGGTGAAGGCAGAGATCGCGCCCCTTCCGGCTGCTCCTCCCGAGAGCCCTTGAGCCTAAAGAGTGCTATGGCGAAGCGCTGTAGCCTGTAGCGAAGCGTTATAGCCTATAGCAAACCGTTATAGCTCTATAGCTAACTCTGTAGCTAAGCGTTATAGCTTTATAATTTTATGATTTGAGATTTCCCGGAGGTGGGTTTTGAAGGATATGGGCAGGCTTTTCGGGACCGACGGGGTTAGGGATGTGGCAAATGCGGGGCTCTCGCCTGAGCTCGCATTCAAGCTGGGCAGGGCCGGCGGCGCCATGTTATTGAGAAAGGGCTTTGACCATCCTAGAATAGTGCTGGGGCGCGATACGCGGATATCCGGGGATATGCTGGAGGCTGCCCTGATTGCGGGCATGACGTCCTGCGGGGCCGAGGTGTTGAAGGTCGGCGTGATCCCAACGCCAGGAGTCGCTTTTTTGACGAGGGAGCTCAAGGCCCACGCCGGGGTCGTTATCTCGGCGTCTCATAATCCAGTAGAGTATAACGGGATAAAGTTTTTCTCGTCAGATGGCTTCAAGCTCCTCGATGAGGATGAGGAGCTGATCGAGCAGTTGGCGCTGGACGGCCAGGCCTACGAGGATATCCCGCGGCCGACGGGCGGGGGGATAGGCATGGTGCGGGCCGTCGCGGACGCCGAGGATCTATATGCGCGCTATATTATGAAGACTGCTGAGATAGATCTCTCGGGTTACAGGATAGTAATTGACTGCGCTCACGGCGCAGCTTACCGGGTTGCGCCCCGCGTCCTGTCAGAGTTGGGGGCAACGGTTATCCCCATCAACGTTGAGCCAAACGGCGTGAATATAAATGTCGATTGTGGATCCACGCATCCCGAGAGGGCGCAAGAGGCCGTCAAGGAGCATGGGGCGGACCTGGGGTTGGCTCACGATGGCGATGCCGACAGGCTCATAGCCATCGATGAGAATGGACATATCGTGGATGGCGACCACATCATGGCGATCTGTGGCCTCGACAGGCTCCGGAACGGCTCCCTGCCCGGGAATACCATCGTTGCGACCGTTTACAGCAATCTCGGGCTTGTGCGCGCCCTTGAAAGAGAGGGTGGCCAGGTGATCATGACCAGAGCCGGCGACCGGTATGTGCTCGAGGAGATGCTCAAGCGCGGAGCCGCCCTCGGCGGAGAGCAGTCTGGACATGTAATTTTCCTCGATCATAATACGACTGGCGATGGGCTGATAACCGCCCTCCAGCTGCTTTCCGTCATGAAGAGGACCGGCAAATGCCTCTCGGAGCTTGCAGCCATAATGGAGACCTACCCCCAGGTGTTGGTGAATGTGAGGGTCCACGATAAGAGCGGGCTTGAGAATAACCACCGCATAGCGAAGGCCATAGAGAGCGCGGAGGGAAGGCTTTTGGGTGAAGGCCGTATATTTGTACGGTGCTCGGGCACGGAGCCCCTGGTTAGGATCCTTGGGGAGGGCCCCGATGCATCAATTGTTGAGAGTGCAGTAAACGATGTCGCGCGCGTCATAGAGGAGGAATTGTGCTAGTTAGCAGCCAGTTGAGAAGGGGGAAAGGGACAGGAATGTGTGGGATAGTAGGGTATATCGGCGATAAACAGGCAACGCCGATCCTCCTGGAGAATCTTAAGAAATTGGAATATCGGGGCTACGATTCATCTGGCCTGGCGGTTTATGATCGTGATAGAATAGAAGTGCGAAAGGCCGAGGGCAGGATCGCGCGACTCGAGGAGATGCTGAAGGGCGATGAACCCGGGGGCTCGGCCGGCATAGGCCATACGCGGTGGGCGACCCATGGTCGTCCTTCTGATATAAACGCCCACCCGCACGCGGATTGCTCCGGCGAGTTCGTCGTGGTCCACAACGGCATTATCGAGAACTACCTCGAGCTGAAGGAGTGGCTGGAATCCAGGGGTCATACCTTCAAATCGGAGACGGATACAGAGGTCCTGCCGCACCTTGTGGAGGAGTTTTACAGGGGAGGACCTGGTGACAGCGAAGGGGACGACCCCGTCAATGATGGGGAGCTCGAGGCGGCCGTCCGGGAGGCTATAGGGCGGGCACAGGGTTCATTCGCTATCGCGGTTATGAGCCAGCGCGAGCCGGACAGGATAGTTGTTGCGCGAAAGAACAGCCCCCTCATCGTCGGCCTCGGGGATGGCGAGAACTTCCTCGCATCCGACATACCCGCCCTGCTTGCCTGGACCAACAGGGTAATAGTCCTGGATGACGGGGAGATGGCCGTCCTGACGAGGGATGGGGTCAGGGTATCGACCTTTGATGGTGAGCCCGTTGCCAAGGATGTCCTCGATGTCAAGTGGGGGCCCGGTTTGATCGAAAAGGGCGGGTATGAACACTTCATGTTGAAGGAAATCCACGAAGAGCCGCGGGCCATCCGGGATACGCTCGCAGGCCGCATAAATGGCAGGACCGGGGAGGTCTCGCTCGAGGATTTCGAGCTCGATGATGATTACCTCCGGCGCCTGAAGAAGATCGCCATCGTAGCGTGTGGGACGGCCTACCATGCCGGGCTCGTCGGGAAAAAGGTGATCGAGAGGCTCGCCCGGATCCCTGTGGAGGTTGAACTAGCTTCTGAGTTCAGGTATAGCGACCCGATGGTGGGGCCTGACGTGCTCACCATCGTGATAAGCCAGTCGGGGGAGACGGCGGACACGCTTGCCGGCCTGCGTGAGGCAAGGGCGCGCGGCTCGCGGGTCCTCGCGATAACGAATGTGGTTGGGAGCTCCGTCGCGCGCGAAGCGGATGACGTAATTCATACGTGGGCAGGGCCGGAGATCGCGGTCGCGTCCACTAAGGCATACGTGGCGCAGCTTGTGAGCCTCTACCTGTTCGGGATATACCTGGGCAGGAGGGCGGGGGCCCTCAAGCCCGAGGACAGCAAGCGCCTTGTTGAGGAGATCAGGCAGCTGCCCCAGCATGTTGATATGCTGTTCGGGCGCCACGAGGAGCGGGTGAGGGATTTTGCGAGGGAGTTCGCTAGGTGCGAGGATGTTTTCTTCATCGGGAGGGGCCTTGACTACGCTGTATCCATGGAGGGCAGCCTCAAGCTGAAAGAGGTTTCATATATCCGCGCCGAGGCATATGCGGCGGGCGAGTTGAAGCACGGGACCCTCGCGCTCATCGTCCAGGGGGTGCCGGTGTTTGCCCTCACCACGCAGCTTGATGTGTATGAAAAGATGTTGAGCAATATCAAGGAAGTCAAGGCGAGGGACGCAACAGTGATCGCCCTGGCTTTCGAGGGCGATGAAACCATTGGGAAGCTTGTCGATTATGTAATTCATATCCCAAAGGTGGACCCCCTGCTTACGCCGGTGCTTTCCGTTGTCCCGCTCCAGCTTTTCGCCTATTATGCGGCTGTGGCGCGCGGGTGCGACGTGGATAAACCGAGGAATCTGGCAAAGAGCGTAACCGTGGAATAGATGGAATAGATGGAATAGATAGGGTTGCTAATGATGATAAAGGGCATCGGCGTGGACATGATCGAGATAGGGCGCATAGCCGAGCTCATGGTCCGCAAGGGTGACAGGCTCAGCGAAAGGGTATTTACCCCGCGGGAGCTTGAATGCGCGAGGGATGGCCGCTATCATGGTCTCGCCGCTCGTTTTGCGGCGAAGGAGGCGGTTGCAAAGGCCCTTGGGACCGGCGTAAGAGGGTTTGGGTGGAACGAGATCGAGATCGTCGAGAACCCATCGGGGGCGCCAGCGGTCGTCCTTCACGGAAGGGCGGTAGACGTTGCCAGGCGCCTCGGGGTCGGCCAGGTGTTTGTCAGCCTGTCTCATTGCGATAGCTATGCGATCGCCTTCGCCATTGCAGTTGGGGGTGACCATGCATCTCATGAAAGTTGTGACTGCCGGGGAAATGAGGGAGATCGACCGCAGGACAATTGAGGATATCGGGATCCCGGGGATCGTCTTGATGGAGAACGCCGGTCGCGCCGTTGCGGATGCCGCCGGCAGGGTGCTTGGTAGTCTTACCGTTAGCGGGTCCGGCTGCGATGGCGGAGGTGCGGCTGGGGACGGGGACACGGCCGGGAACGTTGCCGGCCGCCGGGTTTGCATCTTCGCGGGCAAGGGGAATAACGGTGGGGACGGGTTTGTTGCGGCTCGCTACCTCGCAAATAGGGGGGCACGGGTCAAGGCTTTCCTCCTGGGCAAGAAGGAGGAGGTCAAGGGTGATGCCGCAGTCAACCTCGCGGCGCTCGCCAGGATGGGACTCGAGGTTGAAGAGCTATCCCAGGGTGAATTGCACAAGGCCCGGGTCGCCATATCCATCTCCGATATCGTAATCGATGCGATTTTCGGCACGGGTTTCAAGGGGGAGATTAGCGGGCTTGCAGCTCTTGTCATCGAGGCGATAAACGATTCCTCCCGCCCCGTCATCTCTGTGGATATACCGTCAGGCGTTGACGCCGATACGGGAGGGGTTGCAGGGAGGTGCGTCAGGGCATCATATACCGTGACAATGGGCCTGCCCAAGGTGGGGCTCATGCTGTATCCCGGAGCGCTCTATGCGGGGAACGTCGTTGTCGCCGATATTGGCATACCATCAGCCTTCGCCTCCGACGAGAGGCTGCGCTTTAATATGTCGACGTCCGGTTACGTGCGGGGGTTATTGCCCGCGAGGCACCCCGATTCCCACAAGGGCGATTTCGGGAGGATCCTCGTGATCGCCGGGTCCGAGGGAATGATAGGAGCTGCTGCGCTGACCTGTCTTTCGGCTTTGCGTACCGGGGCGGGCCTTGTCACCCTCGGCATTGCCCGGAGCCTTCACGATTTGATGGAAATAAAGCTCACAGAGGTTATAACAAGGCCGCTTCCCGAAACGGAGGCGCGGTCCTTGAGCATTGCCGCGCAAGGCATGATCGAAAGCACTGCAAAGCGAGCGGATGTGCTTGCTATAGGGCCGGGGCTTTCCACAAATAGCGAAACGGCCCAGCTTGTCAGGAATCTGCTTGTATCCCTCAACATGCCAGCCGTCGTAGATGCGGATGCTCTCAATGCTATCGCCCAGGACATCTCCGTGCTCCGGGCCGCGCGGGCGCCTCTCGTCCTGACGCCTCATGGGGGGGAGATGGCCAGGCTCCTTGGCGTCAACGTTAACGAGGTGAAACGAGACAGGCTTGCTACAGCTTGCAGGGCGGCAAGGCAATGGGGCAAGGTTGTGGTCTTTAAGGGTGCGAGGACGATTATCGCCGATCCATCGGGGGCTGCATATATAAACCCCACCGGTAACCCGGGGATGGCGACTGCCGGTAGCGGCGACGTGTTAACCGGCGCGATAGCCGGCCTGATCGCTCAGGGACTGGCCCCTTTTGAGGCAGCCATCGCTGGTGTCTATATTCACGGGCTCGCGGGCGACTTGGCCCTGGAGGATAAAGGAGAGGCTGGGCTCCTCGCCGGGGATATCCTTGAGAGGTTGCCGCTCGCGGAGACACGGCTCAGGAAAGGCCGGTAGCGGCCTCAGGCTTCAGGTGGGGCGCGCGCGGGCGCGGGTGCAGCTCTCAATGCGGGGATGGAGATGTGGTGTAAGGAGCTGCGGGGCCACGGAGCCGGGAGAGGTGGAGTTTAAGTGTGGGATTACATGCTGGATAGGCCGACGCGGGCGGAGATCAACCTGGATAATATAGCTCATAATATGCGGGAGATCCGCAGGAAGATAGGCCCGGGGCCGGAGATAATGGCCGTCGTAAAAGCTGATGCGTATGGCCACGGGGCCGAAAAGGTCTCGGCTACCGTGCTCGGGAGCGGCGCGACCTGGCTGGGCGTGGCAACGGTCGAAGAGGGGATCCTCCTACGCAAAAGCGGAATTATAGCGCCCATCCTCATATTGGGCACGATCTTCCCCCCGCAGGCCAAGAGGGCTTTACGTTATGGACTGACGGTTACCGTGTCGGATTATGAATTCGCGGAGGCCCTGGCTTTATGCGCAACCCAGGAGGGGCGGAGGGCCAAGGTCCATGTGAAAATAGACACGGGGATGAGCCGGATCGGCGTCACCCCCGGGGATGCCGTGAGCTTTGTGAGGAGGCTCGCCGCGCTGCCAAATATCGAGATCGAGGGGGTTTTTACGCACTTTGCAACGGCGGATAGCGACCTCGATTTCGCCCGGGTCCAGCTCGATAGGTTTAACGGGGTCCTCGCCAGCCTCTCGGAGGGCGGTATTAAGATCCCTATCCGGCATGCCGCCAACAGCGCGGCGATTCTCACCCTACTGGAGAGCCATTTTAACATGGTGAGGGCCGGGATCATCATATACGGGCTCTCCCCTTTTGGTCTGCAGGGCAGAATGCCCTCGCATCACGGCCCGGGCTCGAGCCCCAACCCTACCCTGGACCTCCGGCCCGCTCTCAGTCTGAAAACGCGCGTGGCCTATGTCAAGAGGGTTCCCGCCGGGACGCCCGTAAGCTATGGTTGCACCCATGTAACCCGTTGCGCGACGACCATCGCAACGCTCCCGATCGGGTATGCTGATGGCCTGATAAGGGCCCTCTCAAATAAGGGGCACGTGCTGATAAAGGGGCAGCGCTGTCCCATAGTCGGCACAATATGCATGGATACCTGCATGGTGGATGCGGGTGATCTCGAGGTGGAGGCCGGGGATGAGGCCGTGCTCATCGGCAGGCAGGATAATAGAGAGATAACTGCGGAGGAAGTGGCGGACGCTGCGGGAACGATCAATTACGAGATTGTGTGCGCCATAAGCAAGAGGGTTCCGAGGATTTATCTTCCAAATAGCTAAGATGCTGAACTAAATTGACTCGGGCTATGGAAATTCCAGCTATGGGGGAGTTTTTCGGCAATGAACAGGGAGAATGATAGGGAGAATGTTGGTACAGGCATCAACTCTGGCAACAGCAACTCAAGCAATGAATTTGACGTTATCGTGATCGGAGGAGGGCCCGGCGGTTATGTGGCAGCGATCCGGGCGGCGCAGCTCGGCGCCGGAGCTGGCTCCAGGGTCTGCCTGGTAGAGAAGGCTGACTTGGGCGGCACATGCCTCAATCGGGGTTGTATCCCTACTAAGGCCCTTGTCGCAAGCGCTTCTGCGCTTGAGTTTGTGAAGCGGCTCGGCGATTTCGGGGTGCGTGCCGGGGACGGGGAAGTCAGCTACGATTTCGGGGCGATGATGGACCGGAAGGACAGGATCGTGGAGCGGTTGAGGGGCGGCGTGGCCTTCCTCCTCAAAAAGCACAAGGTGACCGTCATCAAGGGGAAGGCCCGGCTTACAGGGGCGAGAACCGTTGAGGTGGAATTGGAGGGCCAGCAGGCGACTGCTCGACCGGATGCCCGGCCGGTGCGGGATGGCGAAACAGGAGCGCAGGCAGGCGAGGGCACTGTCGTGCTGGGCGCCGGGACCATCATCATCGCGACCGGGTCGCGTCCTGTGATATTCCCGGGTTTCGAGCACGACGGGGAGACCATCCTCACGAGCGATGAGGTTCTAAATCTCAGGGAGGTTCCCGGCACCCTCCTTATCGTTGGTGGTGGCGTTATCGGGTGCGAGTTTGCCTGCATTTTCTCGGCGCTCGGGACCAAGGTTACCATAATAGAACTTATGTCATCAATCCTCCCGACCGAGGATAAGGATATCCAGAGGCTATTGTCGGCCGCCATGCGAAAGCGCGGCGTGCAGGTGAAAACCGGCATTAAGATCACGTCGATCGCGAGGGTCGACGGCCAGGCCGTGGCGACCCTCGAGTCCGGGGAGACTGTGGTGTGCGATAAAGCGCTCATTTCCGTAGGCAGGGCGTGCAACTCGGACGGTATAGGGCTGGAATCCGCCGGCGTCAATGTAGGCCGCAAGGGGGAGATCATCGTTGATGATATGATGGCCACCAGTGTGCCAGGAATTTACGCGATCGGCGATGTGACCGGAAAAACCTTGCTTGCCCATGTTGCTTCAGCTCAGGGTATTGTGGCGGCGCATAATATTATGGGCGGCAGGAAGCAGATGAATTACGATGCTGTGCCGGCCTGCATCTTCACCGCGCCGGAGATCGCAAGCGTGGGCCTGACCGCGGATAAGGCGCGGGAGCATGGGATCGAAGTGGCCGTGGGTAGATTTCCGTTTGCGGCCAGCGGCAAGGCAGTCAGCATGAACGAGGTTGAAGGTTTCGTCAAGATGGTAGCCGACAAGGAAACTGACAGACTTCTCGGGGTCCAGATCGTCGGGCCGCACGCGACGGAGCTCATAGCCGAGGCCACGCTCGCGGTGAGGTCATCGATAACGGCGTGCGAATTCGCCGAGACGATCCATGCTCACCCGACGCTCTCAGAAGCGTTGATGGAGGCAGCCGAGGCTGTGCATGGACTTTCTATCCACAGCGCGTAGGCCATACAGGCGCGTTATATAGGCGTGTTATATAATAGTAGTGTAGAATTAAATATATACTAGTGATGAGAGGATCAATAGAATAATCCGGCAAGTCTTCTATATGGGGGTGCTAGGGTGGCTGAGGTCAAGAGGATCATGATATGCCTGCCGGATACATTGCTAGCGGAAGTGGACGGCATTGTCAGGAAGGAGAATCGCAACAGGAGCGAGTTCATCCGGGAGGCGATGCGCCGCTATATTAAGGAGAGGCGGAAGGCAGAGATACGCACGCGGATGAAGGATGGCTACCTGAAAATGGCGAACCTGAACCAGGAACTTGCTGAGGGCGCCCTCGCTGTCGATGCCCGGGTGCTGGATGATTACGAGGCATATCTTGTCGGGAGTGAAGAGCCCAGGGATGATGATTAGGAGGGGCGACATCTATTACGCTGACCTTAACCCCGTCATCGGTTCCGAGCAGGGCGGCATTCGTCCCGTCATCATCTTGCAGAATGATATAGGGAACCGGTACAGCCCGACCACCATAGTTGCAGCTGTAACGTCCAAAATCAAGCGGGCCAAGCTTCCCACGCATGTTGAACTGTCTGCGGCCAGGAGCAAGCTGGATGTAGATTCGGTGGCGCTGCTCGAGCAGATTCGAACCCTCGATACCCGCAGGTTGAAGGAAAAGGTATCCCACCTGGACCCGCGGACCATGGAGAAAATCAACAAGGCGTTGGAGATCAGCCTGGGCCTGGATGATTTGAACGATCTGTGATGTAGCTTCATAAATTCATAAATATAAATAATGAAATGACGAGTTATGACGGGTGGCATGTAAAAAATCGGGAGATTTACCATGACTACAGCGGGGGAGTGGCGTATGTCGTCGCAGTGCGTGATGCTTGAAAACGCAAAGAGGATTGAGCCCAGGCTCATTGAGATCAGGCGCGCGATCCACATGAACCCCGAATTGGGCGGGATGGAATTTAAAACATCCCGCCTTGTTGCTCAGGTGCTTCAGGAATTTGGGATGAAGGTTACAGAGAACGTCGCAGGGACGGGGATTGTTGGCCTTCTAAGGGGAGCCGGTGACGTTACAGGTGCAGCCGGGGCGGGCGAGAAGACCGTGGCGATCAGGGCGGATATGGATGCGTTGCCGATTCAGGATAAAAAGGATGTTCCATACCGGTCGAGGATCCCCGGCGTCATGCACGCATGCGGTCATGACGGCCATGTGGCCATGGTACTCGGGGCTGCGATGCTCCTAGCCGACCTGAAGAACCAGAACAAGCTCCCCGGCAACGTAAAATTCATATTCCAGCCGGCTGAGGAGGGCCCCGGAGGGGCAAAGCCCATGATCGAGGCCGGTGTTCTTAAAAACCCCAGGGTTGATATGATACTGGGGATACACATCTGGCCCGAAATCCCCGCTGGCAGGGTGGCAATAAAGAGCGGTGCAGCCCTCGCGTCCACCGATGAAATACGGATAAGGATCAAGGGTGAGGGCGGTCATGGCGCGGCCCCCCACAGGGCGGTGGATGCCATAGTCGTGGCGGCGCAGGTCATAAGCGCCCTGCAGACGATAGTGAGCCGCGAGGTGAGCCCAATGAGCCCCGTGGTCCTGACTATAGGGACGATCCACGGGGGCTATCGCCATAACGTCATAGCCGACGAGGTGGCCATGACGGGCACGCTCAGGACCCTGAACCCCGCGGTAAGGATGGAGCTCCCGGGAAGGATAGACCGCCTCCTGCGCGGTATAGCGGGCGGCATGAGGGCATCAGCGGAGTTTACGCATATACCGGGGTATCCTCCCACTGTCAATGATGGCCGGATCGCGGAGCTCGCATCGCGCTCGGCGGCCAGGGTCGTAGGGGACACCAATGTAATCCGCGAGATCGAGCCATCCCTGGGCGGCGAGGACTTTTCCTATTTTCTCGAGCTCGTCCCCGGGGTTTTCATCATGCTGGGTGCCGGCAACCCGGAAGCCGGTATCACCTTTCCCTCCCATCACCCGCGGTTTGATTTTGATGAGCGCGCTCTCGCTATCGGCGCCGCTATACTGGCCCAGGCTACGTTCGACTACCTCTCCCTCCCGGAATCCGGCGGCGATTTCCTGCCCTGACAGGGTTTCAATGAGACACTCTCACATGCATCATACGCAATCACAAGAGACAGCCGCATGGCATAATTTTATATAGCCATCTATAGTCGTTTCCTTCATTGAGCATTAGAGCGTTGAGCAATTCAAATCATGGGTAATAACTCTCCGAAAAATAACTCTCCGAGAGAATTAAAACCCCAGAGAGAGGAAGAGGATGTCAGGGTGATCGATCTCATCATCAGGAACGGTTTGATCGTGGATGGGACCGGGAATCCCCCCTTTACGGGGGATGTCGTGGTGAGCCGGGATTATATCGCGGATGTGCTGCGGTCAGCAGTATACTCTGCGGAACCGGCGGAGCGCGGAGAGACCCCTGCGACGCATACTATCGATGCGAGCGGGCTGGTTGTGGCGCCGGGCTTTATAGACATTCACTCGCATTCAGATGAGAACCTGCTGGCTGATCCCAGGGCGGAGAGCAAGATCAGGCAGGGCATCACCACGGAGGTCGTGGGGAACTGCGGGTCATCCCTCGCACCGCTCGCCGGAGCTGCAGAGCGTGAGGCGCGCCAGGGGCTTGCGAGCCTGGATATCAAGGTGACGTGGCGGGGGTTCGGCGAGTACCTGGAGGCCTTGAGCCAGAGGAAAACCGCGGTAAATGTCGCTGGTCTCATTGGCCACGGCACCGTCAGGGCCGCCGTTATGGGGTTTGAGAGTCGCGCTCCGAGCCCCGGGGAGCTGGAAACAATGAGGGATCTCATAACCAGGGCGATGGATGAAGGAGCCTGGGGGCTGTCAACCGGGCTCATATACCCCCCTTCGAGCTATTCATCAACGGAAGAGCTCGTGGAGCTTGCGAGGGCCGCCGGGAGGCGGGGAGGCATTTACGCCAGCCACATCCGAAACGAGGATTGCCATGTTGTTGAGGCAACCCGTGAGGCGATCGATATCGGTGCGAGGGCAGGCATACCTGTTCAGATTTCCCACCACAAGGCCAGCTCCCGGGCAAACTGGGGCAAGGTCGCCACGACCCTGGCCATGATAGATGAGGCGAGGGAGAGGGGAAATGATGTTACGTGCGACGTCTACCCCTATACCGCTTCATCGACGGGCCTATCAGTGGTGTTGCCGCAGTGGCTTTTCGATGGCGGCCGCGAGAAGCTCCTTGAACGCCTGCGAGACAAGAGGGTGCTGGGCGCGATCCGGGATGAGGTGGAGGAGCGTGAGGGCCGGGGTTTTGGGTGGGAGAATATAGTCATCTCAGCTGTCTGCCTGGAGAAGAACAAGGCGCTCGAGGGGAAGAGCATCCTGGATATTGCAATGGAGCGAGGCAGGGAGCCTTTTGATGTCGTCGTGGAGCTACTGCTCGAGGAGGGCGGGGAGGCCCAGACGGTGAGATTTGGCATGTGCGAGGAGGATGTTACCCTGGTCCTGCGCCACCCCGAGAGCATGATCGGGACTGATGCCGGGGCAAGGGCGCAGGATGGCCCGCTGAGCAGGGGCAAGCCCCACCCGCGGAGCTATGGTGCGTTCCCCCGGGTATTGGCGAGATACGTGCGGGAGAGAGGGGTTCTTACCCTGGAGGAGGCTGTGCGCAAGATGACCTCCGCCCCCGCGCGCAAGATCGGGCTAAAGAGGAGGGGGATCCTGGCGAGGGGGATGTTCGCTGATATAGTGATCTTCGACCCGGCGAGGATCGCTGACTGTGCGACATATTCGGAGCCGCACCAGTATGCCGCCGGGATTGAGTATGTGATCGTAAACGGGGTGCTCATAATTGAAAAAGGACGGGATCGCGGCCGATTTCCAGGGCGAAGCCTGGCCAGGTGAGGGCGTGACCTTTATGTTGGTCCGCATCCCGTATGGTGTTGCCCGAAGGCCGCGCAGTGGGCTGGCGACTTTTATATGCAAGCTTAGAGGGCGCGAAAACATTGCAAATAATTTAATTAAATTGGAGGAAATTAGAGAAGGGTGTCGAAGTAAAGTAAGTAAGCAATGAGACGAGGTTGGCGTGATGTTGGCGTCAAGATGAAGGAAGCTCGAAAGCTGAGTGTTCAGGACGTCCAGGGAATGTTGAAAAAACAGCGGATTGTGCGGTGGGGCTTGGGGAATGAGGATTACGGGTGATATATTAGGTGATATCCAGGTGATATCTAATCGATGGGACGGTGCCTAGTGTCTAATCGAAAGGATAATGA
This sequence comes from Bacillota bacterium, assembly GCA_013178125.1. Taxonomy (NCBI): domain Bacteria; kingdom Bacillati; phylum Bacillota; species Bacillota bacterium. The sequence continues at coordinate 162,475 of JABLXJ010000007.1, forward strand.
TATATGTGGTGCTCCTTAGCGGGAGCCCCTCAAGGGGGGCCTAGATTGAAATTGATGCTTGACGTGATCTCTAACGAGATCGAGGTGCTTCGCGCCAGGCTCCGGCACCTTGCCGGTGAGTGCGGGGGCGTGCTCTCCTCAAATGAGATGTGCAAAATAAGTGAGGAACTGGATAGCCTTATCGTGAGATATATGGAGTTAAAAGGGTCTGCAGGAGGTGGGCAAGTCCCTTAAGAGCCTTTTGAGGCCCCGGGGTAGGAATTCAGGGTCTCCGATCAAGTTTGGAGCTGGATGCGATTCTCAAGTTTCTTAATGGGGGGAGGATTTTCATCCCATCAAGGGCGCATAATAACCTATAGATGTTGCCAGGAAGCCCGCCTGTTTATGGATTGCAGGATGGGCTTTTGTTTCCTCCGGGGGTAGCAGGGGCAAGGGTAGTAGGGGCAGCGCGACCGGCGGCAGGTTGCCAGGCTGGTGGGCAGGCTGGAAGGCTGGGCCTGGACTTGCTACCCATGGGCAAATGTATTATAATCGACACTAGCTATTTCATAACTGGTCATCTGGTCATTTCATGCGGTGGCCTCTCTCAACTGGGACGAGGGGGATGGGGTGGATCATTTGGCTGAGTTTATCGAGGTAAGTTTCATGACGTATACGCCGGGTGAAACCAGGGAGCTCGGCGAGGCTCTCGGCCGGCTCTTGAAGGTGGGTGACGTGGTCTGCCTCATAGGCGGGCTCGGCAGCGGAAAGACGTGTTTCGCCCAGGGGGTGGGGCGGGCTCTCGGGGTCAGGGAGCCGGTTACCAGCCCAACCTTTACCATTGTTCATGAATATCAGGGCACGAGGATGCCCTTTTATCATATCGACGTTTACAAGGTCGATAGCAGCGAGGAAATGGGATGCATAGGATATGAGGATTATATCTACGGTGAGGGCGCGACCGTTATAGAATGGGCTGACAAGATCCGGGAGATACTGCCAGGCGATAGGCTTGATATCTTCCTGGATGTGGTCGAGGATGGGGTGCGGCGCATCAGGCTCGTGCCGCGTGGAGAGAGGTTTAGAACTCTGGTTGAGGAGCTGGTGAGAGATGCGCGTGCTCGCCTTTGATACCTCAGCCTCCATTGGGAGCGTAGCGGTGGTTGATGATTCAGGCCCTATCGGAGAGGTATTTTTTACTGTAACGCGGGCGAGATCAGAGGAGACTATGGCCATTTGCGGGCACCTCCTGGGTGACCTGGGATTCAAGTTGAGGGATATGAACGGGATCGGCGTTGGGGTCGGTCCGGGCTCCTTCACAGGGGTCCGGATAGCTGTTACGATGGCCAAGACCCTCTCCTACATGCTCAAGATCCCGCTTGCCGGGGTTTTGACGCTAGATGCCCTAGCACATGCCATGAGATTCTGGCCAGGCGTGATCTGCCCCATGATCGCTGCCCGGCGGCGGCAGGTCTATGCGGCCAGCTATACCAGCTATGATTGTCTTGATCTTAGTGAACCGGGCGGCGAGCGTCCAGGTACAGGCAAAGGAAGGCGCCCCAGCCAGCCTGCGATCGTAGATGTGGATGTTGTGATCGAGGACATGGCAGGCCTGGGGGAGGATGTCTTATTTACAGGCGATGGGGCGGCCCGGTACCGGGCGGAAATCGAGGGTGCGTTTGCGAGGGCAGGCAAGAGGGCCCGTGCGCATGTGGCCCTGGGAATACAGGCCGCGGTGCACGCCTCGAGCATCGCTGAGATTGCGAGATGCAGGATCGAGGCGGGAGATGTGGATGACCCATTTACCCTGGCACCATTCTATTTGAGAAAGTCTGGGGCTGAACTTGTATGGGAACAAAGGTCTATGAGATCCGTTTGATGCGACAGGAGGACCTCGACCATGTTATCGAGATCGAGTCAGCTTCCTTTCCGACGCCATGGTCGAGGAACGCATTTGCCTCTGAGCTTTTTCATAATAGCAGGGCATGCTACCTGGTGGCGAGCGTGGGTGAGCGGGTCGTAGGGTATATAGGGACCTGGTTGATACTGGATGAGGCTCATGTAACTAATATAGCCGTTCACCCGGACTATCGCCGGCAGGGGATCGGGGAGACGCTTCTTCGCTCCATGATGACGGTGGCAGCCTCTCGCGGGGCCAAGAGGATGACCCTCGAGGTGCGCGTTTCCAACAGGCCGGCCCAGAGGCTCTACGAGAAGCTGGGGTTCGCCCGGATCGGCCTCCGGAGAGGTTACTATCACGACAACAATGAGGATGCGATAATAATGTGGAAGGAGGGTCTCCTGTGAGCGCGGGACAGGGTGGGGCTATTGTCATCCTGGCATTTGAGACGTCGTGTGATGAGACATCGTGCGCGGTTGTAACCGGCAACGGCACTGTGAGGGCGGCGTCCAATATCATCGCCTCCCAGGTCGAGCCCCACCAGAGATTTGGCGGCGTCGTCCCTGAGATCGCGTCGAGGAGCCATGTCGAAGCGATTATTCCCGTGCTCGACCGCGCCCTCGCAGGCGCCGGCATCGAGCCGCACGAG